>VBJE01000007.1 GCA_005879675.1 Chloroflexota bacterium | reverse complement strand
GAGGGCAAACCTGTCTCGGGCAGCCTTTTCGACTTCGGCCTCTACTTCTTCCACAACGCGGAGCGGTTGCTGAAGAAGGGCAGCGGTCCCTACTTCTATCTGCCCAAGCTGGAGAGTCATCTCGAGGCGCGGCTGTGGAACGACGTGTTCAACCTCGCCCAGGACGACATCGGGATTCCGCGGGGCACGATCCGGGCGACGGTCTTGATCGAGACCATCCTCGCCGCGTTCGAGATGGAGGAGATCCTCTACGAGCTGCGCGATCACTCGAGCGGCCTGAACGCCGGCCGCTGGGACTACATCTTCAGCATCATCAAGAAGTTCCGGAACCGGCCCGAGTTCGTGCTCCCCGACCGCGCGCAGGTGACCATGACCGTGCCGTTCATGCGCGCGTACACCCAGCTCCTCGTCAAGACCTGTCACCGTCGCGGTGCGCACGCGATGGGGGGCATGGCCGCGTTCATCCCGTCGCGACGCGACGCGGAGGTGAACCAGGTGGCACTGGCCAAAGTCAAGGAGGACAAGGACCGCGAGGCGAACGACGGATTCGACGGCACGTGGGTCGCGCACCCGGACCTGGTGCCGACGGCAACCGAGGCCTTCGACCGCGTCCTGGACGACCGGCCGAACCAGCTAGACCGGCAGCGGCCTGACGTATCGGTCTCGGCCGGGCAGCTGATCGACATCAAGGTGCCGGGTGGCTCGATAACCGAGAACGGCCTGCGCCTGAACGTCAGCGTCGGCATCCAGTACATCGAGTCGTGGATGCGCGGGACGGGCGCGGCGGCGATCAACAACCTGATGGAGGATGTCGCCACCGCGGAGATCTCACGCTCGCAGGTCTGGCAGTGGGTCCGGCATGCCTCGCGGCTGACCGAGGGACCGGCGGTCGAGCCGGACCTTGTGCGCGAGATCGCCGACGACGAGATGTCGAAGATCCGCGAGAGACTCGGCGATGAGGGGTGGAAGAAGAGCCGCTTCACCGAGGCGAGGAAGGCGTTCGAAGACGTCGCGCTCTCGCAGGAGTTCCAACCCTTCCTGACCCTGGTCGCCAAGAAGTACATCGACTGAGCTGGCGGTGGTTAACAGGCTGGGTTGTAACGAGTTTTCTTGAGTCTTAGCCTGCTCCCAGGCGTGCCGGTTGGGGGCGGGACCGGACGGGGTAGGGGGCGGGCCCGCTAGAGGTCTGTCCGGATTTGGGCGCGGCGCCCGTGAAGTTACTTGGCGATAGGGCCGGCAGGGCCGGCAGGGCCGACCGGGCCGGCGGGGCCCCCGGGACCCCCGGGACCCCCGGGTGCGGGTGGTTTGCCCGGCAGCCGGCGCCACTGCCGCGGCCCAACCCCGTTGTTGGGATTGCCGGGCACGAACGCGACAGCCGAAGGCTTGACCATGCAGTTGTCCTTCCGCACCACGCTTCGCTCGCCGCCTTCGTGATGCTCGATGACGACCGTCCGCTCGAGCACCGCGCGCACTCTTACTTGCTGGCCGTCGACCAGGGCGTTGAATCCGCCGCTGACTTCGTGGTTGAGAGGGGGAACGATGCTGGCCAGCGAAACGAGTTCAACGCTTTTGCTCATAAGTGGCTTCCCTCGGGCTAGGCGGCACGGAAGCGCCGCGGAAATTGGCGGGCGCCGAGCTTTTCGGCAGCAGCGAATGTTACCAGAGGGACTGTGTTCGACTTCCCAAAGGTAAGCGGCGCCGGGCCGCTTACGCCGCCGAGCTCTGCTGTTCCTGGAGCCGCAGCTGACGAGCAGCCTCGCGTCCGCGCCGCGCTGCTTCCTTGCTCGCTAGATGGCGCACCCGAAGGTGGTTCGGGTTGACGAACAGGCGCCGCCGGTTGACAAGAACCTTCGGCTCACCCGGCGCCGGCTCGATCACGGCCGTGCGCTCGAGCACCGCCGTCACCCAGACCCGCCGCCCGTCGTCGACCTCGGCCTCGAAGTCCGGGAGAATCTCGTCGTCCTCGTCCATGGACACATTGTCCAGTCGAACGAGCTCGATATTGGTCTTCTCAGCGCTCTTGCGCTTGGTTGCCATGCTCATATCCCTTACCCGATAACGAGCGAGACCAAACTGAGTACCGCCTCGCTCTCCTTCCCACAAGTCCTCACGCTAGGGATACCGCCCGGGTAACGCGACCTATTCCCAGCTAGCGGCGAACGGCGGTTCCCCCAGGGTTGGGCAGCGAGGCGTCTTGCACCCATTCCAGCTCTAACCCGAACGCGGCCGCGAAGTTCCGGGAGTAGGCCTCGGCGGCTGTCCGGGTGTCCAGGCGGCGCCCACTTACCGCCTCGAGGGAGGTCGGCCGGAGCTCCGCGTGCCCACACGGGACGATGCCTTCGAAGTAGCTGAGATCGGTCGTCAGGTTCAGGGCGAACCCGTGGCTGACCACGTTTCGGTTGAGCTTGATCCCGATCGCGGCCAGCTTCTCTCCCTGCCGCCACACGCCGGTGAGGCCAGGCTCGCCCGGCTCGGAGTCGACCCCCAGCGAGGCCAGGAACTCGATCAGCGATCGCTCCAGCAGCTCCAGGTAGCGGGGAATGGTGATGTCCAGCCGGGCGAGATCGAGCACCGGATATCCGACCAGCTGGCCGGGGCCATGGTAGGTCGCCTCGCCGCCTCGGTCCGACCAGACGACTTCCACACCCCGCCGGGCCCGCTCGGCCTCATTCCAGAGGATGTGCTCCGCCGCCGCGGCTCTGCCCATGGTGAAGACGTGCGGGTGCTCAAGGAGCAGGAGGGTGTCTCGGCCAGCGCCGGCCCGGAGCTCGCCCACCAGCTCGGCCTGGAGGTCCCAGGCTTCGCGGTAGGGGACGCTACCCAGCCAGCTGGCTCTTACGTGCCGCAGGGATCTGCTCATCGGCGTGGTATGAGGAGCGCACGAGCGGTCCGGCCTCGACGTGTCCGAAGCCCATCGCCAGCGCCTGCCCCTTCAGACGGACGAACTCCTCAGGCCGGTAGTAGCGCACGACCTCGGCGTGCTTTTTGGACGGGCGCAGGTACTGCCCGACGGTGAGGACGTCGATGTTGTGCGCCCGCATGTTGCGGAAGACTTCGACCAGCTCCTCCTCCGTCTCTCCGAGCCCGACCATCAGGCCCGACTTGGTGACCATGTCCGGCGCCAGGGACTTGACGTGGCGGAGCAGCGCGAGACTGTTGGCGTAAACGGCCTTCGGGCGAATGCGGGCGTAGAGGCGCGGGACGGTCTCGGTGTTGTGGTTGAAGATGTCAGGTCGGGCTTCGACCACGGTACGCACCGCCTCGAAGTCGCCCTGGAAGTCGGGCGTGAGGACCTCGATCGTCGTGCCCGGGCTTCGGCGCCGGATGGCGCGGATCGTGCGGGCGAAGATGCCCGCGCCGCCGTCCTTGAGGTCGTCGCGGTCCACCGACGTGATGACGGCGTGCTTCAGCCCGAGCTCGGCCACGGACTCCGCGACGCGGAGCGGCTCGCCGAGGTCGAGCTCCACCGGCCGGCCGGAGGTGACCGCGCAGAAGCGGCACGCGCGTGTGCAGACGTCGCCGAGGATCATGAAGGTCGCCGTCCGGCGATTCCAGCAGTCGAAGATGTTCGGACACCGAGCCTCTTCGCAGACGGTGTGCAGGCGGCGGCCCTGGACGATCTGCTTCAGCTCTTTGAAGTTGCCGCCTTCGGTGACCCTGATGCGGATCCACTCCGGAATCGCCGCGGGCCGGACCGGTTCCGTCGCGCTCACAGCCGAATGCTACCGGCGGTCCATCCTTCGAGCCGCTGCTTCACCGAGCTGAGGAACTGGCCGGCCATCATCCCATCGATGATCCGGTGATCGAAGCTGAGGCACGTGTTCATCATGTGCCGGATCGCGATCGCGTCATCGACGACAACCGCTCGCTTGACTATCGACTCGGTGGTCAGGATTGCTGCCTGCGGCTGGTTGATGATCGGCTGGCTGGCGACCGAGCCGGTGGCGCCGGTGTTGTTGAGCGTGAAGGTCCCCGCCTGGACGTCTTCGGTCTTCAGCTGCTTGTTGCGCGCCCGCTCGACCAGATCGTTGATGGCGCGCACCAGGTCGGTGAAGCCCAGCCGGTCGGCGTCCTTGACCACGGGCACGATCAGGCCGTCGGGGATCGAGACCGCTATGCCGAGGTTGACGTAGCGCTTGAGGATCACGCCGTCGTCGCTCCACGACGAGTTCAGCCAGGGGAACTCCTTCAGCGCTTCGCAGACGATCTGGGCCACGAACGGCAGGTAGGTGAGGGCGCCGCCGTGGCGGGCCTTGAAGCTGTCCTTCTCGGCCTCGCGGTAGCGGACCAGGTTGGTGACGTCGACTTCCTGCAGCGTCCAGGCGTGGGGCGACGTGGCGAGGCTTCGCACCATGTGCTCGGCGATCGATTTGCGCATCACGCTGAGCTTCACGAGCTCCTCGCGCTTGCCGTCGGGGCGTGCGGGCGCGGGGGAGGGCGCCGGAGGAGCGGGCGCCTGCGCCGCAACGGCGGGCTGAGCGTCGCCGGTGGCCGCCAGGATGTCGTCCCGGGTCACCCGTCCCCCCATGCCCGAGCCTTTGAGCGACGTCGGGTCGATTCCATGCTCCGCCGCCAGCTTGCGGACCGCCGGCGACAACCGGGCGCGCTCTCCGCCGTCGGTGTGCTCGGCCGGTGCCGCCGCCTGCGCGACGGGCGCATTGCCCGCGGCGGGCTCGGGCGGGACCTCGGCGTGGGCGGAACCGGCCTCTTTCGCCTTCGCCTGGGCCGGCGCGGCCGCCGCCGCGGCAGCCGTTTCGATCTGGGCGATGACCGCCCCGACGCGGACGGTCTCGCCCTCGGCGACCGCGATCTTGACCAGCTTGCCTTCGAAAGGGGAGGGGATCTCGGCGTTGACCTTGTCGGTCACGACCTCGACCAGCGGCTCATCACGCTTGACCATGTCGCCCTCGTGCTTGAGCCACTTGTCAACGGTGCCCTCGGTCACGGACTCGCCGAGCTGGGGCATCTTGATCTGGGACACGCCCATATTCGAATCGAGTGTAACCGAGGGGTCAGCGACCCTAGTTCAGGCGGCCTCGTCGAGGGGATGGGTGACGGGAGGGTCCGGGTGCAGCCGCCCGGTGAGATAGCCCCTGACGAGGCGCTCCACGACGCGGCGTGCGATGACTCCGGCCGAGTCCTGCCCGAAGCCGCTCGCTACCAGTTCCGCGCGGAGCAATTCGCGCCACTCGGGCGGAGAGAGAACCAGATGGTCGTCCGATTGCATTCGTGCGCTGACTAAAACGCCCATGACGGCACGGAATACGCGCCCAGACAGCATCGCGGCGTGAATTCGTCGACGGGTGGGTCGCCGCCGGAATTGCACCGGTAGGGCCGACGGACTCTCGCGTCACCGCCTCGGTCCGCGTGTCTCCGTCTACCACGCCGCAGCGACCCACCCAGAGTTTACGCCCGGCCACGCCAGTGCCCGACCCGGTTCGCGGAGCTGAATGCATTGCGGTTGTGGGTACTTCTGTGGGTAGGCGGCGTCTGCGACAGCGCCGAACGCGCCCTTTTGAATTGGAGGCGACGCCCAGAATCGAACTGGGGATGGAGGTTTTGCAGACCTCTGCCTTACCACTTGGCTACGTCGCCACCAAGCTCGAGTGTCGATTCTACCGTCGAGGGTTGCGGCCGCTAGGCTGAGCCTGGCCATGCCGAACCAGGCATTCCGCGACGCGATGGCGCGCCTGCCCGCGGGCGTCGTGGTCATCAGCGCGCGCTCCCATGACGAGTACCGCGGCCTGACGGCCAGCAGCCTTGTGTCGGTTTCGCTCGAGCCCCCGATGGTGATGGTCGGGCTGGAACGCGAGTCCGCCACTCGCGCCACCGTTCTCGAGACCAAGGCGTTCAACGTCAGCGTGCTGACCAGGGCGCAGGAGTTCATTGCCGACCGGTTCGCCGGCCTCGCGCCGGCGATCGACCCGCAATGGCGCACCCTTCCGCACCGGCTGGGCACCAACGGGATCCCGCTGATCGACGGCTGCGCGGCGTGGCTCGAGTGCCGGCTGGAGCAAAACCACCAGGCCGGCGACCACGAGATCTGCGTCGGGGAGGTCCTGGCCGCCGTGGTGGGAGGAGGTGACCCGCTCATCCTCTGGGACCGCGCGTTCTGGTCGCTGCATTAATAAGGTAGGTCGTCCTCGTCCATCCCGAAGTGGTGGCCGACCTCGTGCAGGATCGTGCGTCGTATCTCCTCGATGAGCTCTTTCATCGTCGTGGTGGCACGCTCGTGCGAGCGCTTGTAGAGCGTGATCCGGTCGGGAAGCCATTCGCCCGCGTGGAGCGCGCCGGCGCCGTGGTAGAGGCCCATCAACCCCTGGGGCGACGACTCCTCGACGATGAAAACCGTGTTCTCCAGGTACGGCTCGAACTCCTTTGGTATCGAGTCGATCGCCTTCTCCACCAGCTCCTCGAATTCCTTCATGCTCAAGCGCATGGGTGAATTGAAGCGCGTGACCGTCGTCGGCGCGGGCACGATGGGATCGCAGATCGCGCTCCAGACCGCGCTCAGCGGGCGCTACGAGGTGAGCCTCGTCGACACCGTCGCGGGCCAGCTCGAACGAGCCCGCGCCCAGAACCGCAAGCTCGTCGACCGCTCGGTGGAGAAGGGCCGGCTGACGCCGGAACGGGCCGCCCAGGCGCTGGAGCGAATCGCCGACTCCGCCAGCATCGCGCCGGCCGTCGCCAACGCGGACCTCGTCATCGAGGCTGTGATCGAGAACTTCGACGCCAAGAAGAGCGTGTTCGAAGAGCTCGGGAGCCATGCCACGAAGGATGCGGTCCTCGCCAGCAACTCGAGCACGATCGCGATCAGCCGGCTGGCCGACTTCACCGGCCGGCCGGAGCGGTGCTGCAACATGCACTTCTTCCACCCCGTGACCGTGATGCAGCTCTGCGAGGTGGTCCGCGGCCCGAAGACGTCTGACGCAACGGTCGAGAAGGCGATGGAGTTCGTGCGCTCCATCGACCGCACGCCGGTCCTCCTCCAGAAGGAGATCTGGGGCTTCATCGTCAACCGCATCCTGTTCGCGGCCTCCGAGGAGGCGATGCGTCTTCTCGAGGGCGGCTACGCGAGCGCCGAGGACATCGATATCGCCGTCCAGAAGGGGCTGAACTGGCCGATGGGGCCTTTCCACCTCCTCGACTTCAGCGGCCTCGACATCTTCTATGGGGCGATGCGAGACCGGCACCGCCTCGGCGAAGGCCCGGAGCCGCCGGAGATGCTGCGGACGCTGGTCGAGCAGGGCCGGCTCGGCAAGAAAACCGGCCGCGGATTCTTCGACTACGACTGACTTCCGGCGCGTAGGGCATTCAGACGGCGCGCGTCGCCGCGCGTCCAGGTCGCGCTAGGCGCGCCAGAATGGAAAGTGCCCCCGTAGCCCAATGGCAGAGGCAGCCGGCTTAAACCCGGTCCAGCGCGGGTTCGACCCCCGCCGGGGGTACTCGGACTGTGCGCCCTACAATCTGACGACAATGGACATGCGGTTCGAAGAGGACCCCGACGAAGAACCGGAGGAGCCCTCCCAGCCCACCCAACCTGACGGCGCCCGAGGGGCGGCGGCCGGCCTCGTGCC
>VBJE01000006.1 GCA_005879675.1 Chloroflexota bacterium | reverse complement strand
CGCATGTCCTGCTCGTTGTTCATGGCGTGGATGATGTTGCCGGCGGCGAGGAAGAGCAGGGCTTTGAAGAATGCATGGGAGAGCAGGTGGAAGAAGCCGGCGCTGTAGGCGCCGATGCCCACGGCGAGGAACATGTAGCCGATCTGGCTCATCGTCGAGTAGGCCAGCACGCGTTTGATGTCGACCTGGACGAGCGCGATCGTGGCCGCAACGAGGGCGGTGAGCGCCCCGACGATCGCGACGGCCCCGTGGGCGTAGGTCGCGACGTCGTAGATCGGGTGCATGCGGCCGACCAGGTACACCCCGGCGGTGACCATCGTCGCCGCGTGGATCAGGGCGCTGACCGGGGTCGGGCCCTCCATGGCGTCTGGCAGCCAGGTGTGGAGCGGAAGCTGCGCCGACTTGGCGATCGCGCCGACCAGCAGCAGGAATGCAGCAACTTCGAGGCTGGTGGAGTCGAAGGTCCGGCAAGTCGCGATGCGAATTCCAGTCGGAGCGCACAACGCTTGGAAGACCGTCGAATAGCTCACCGCGTGGTAGCTCATGAAGAGCACGAACGTGCCCAGGATCATGCCCACGTCGCCGATCACGTTCATGACGAAGGCCTTGCGCGCGGCGAGGACCGCCGAGCGGCGCTGGTACCAGAACCCGATCAGCAGGTATGAGCTGAGGCCCACCATCGCCCAGCCGACGATCAGGAAGACGAAGTTGTCGGCCAGGACGAGCAGGAGCATCGAGAAGATGAACACGTCCATATAGGTGAAGAAGCGCGCGTAGCTCGGGCCGTCCTCGTGCTCCATGTAGCCGACGGAGTAAGTGACGATCAGCGCCCCGACACCGGTGATGACCAGGCACATGAAGATCGAGAGGTTGTCGATGAGCAGCCCGAACGGCACGTCGAAGGACCCGCTCTTGATCCACGTCCAGTACTTGAAGTCGCCGGAAGATTTGCCGAAGAAGAGCGCAAGCGTGGCCAGGAACGAAAGCCATACGACACCGGGTCCGACCACGACGGTGAAGATCCGTGGCGCGGGGAAGAGGAGGACCAGCAGCGCGAGCAGCTGCGGTGTCATCCCCTCAGCTCGCTGAGGTCGTCGATGTCCTCGGCGTCGCGGACTCGAAAGATGTCGACCAGGATCGCCAGGCCGACCACCGCCTCAGCAGCGGCGACGGTCATGGACATCAATGCGAACAGCTGCCCCTCGATGTTTTCGAGCTGCCGCGCGAACGCGACCAGGGTGAGGTTGGCGGCGTTGAGCATCAGCTCGATCGAGATGAGGATCACGAGCGGGTTGCGCCTCACGAGCACGCCGATCGCGCCCAGGCCGAACAGGACGGCGCTGAGAAGGAGGAACCACGAGGCGTCGAGCTGCGAGCCGCCGATGTTGAGGGTGCTCATGTTTGGTGTGGGGGGAGGTTTCCCCCCACACCGGCGCTAGGGCGAAGCCCTTCCGCCGGGCCCCCCTCCGATTCGTCGATGCGCTTGCGGCTGAGGTAGATCGCGCCGATCGCCGCCACGAGCAGCAGGATCGATGTCAGCTCGAAGGGGTAGAGGTAGGTGGTGAAGAGCCCGACCGCGATCGACTGCACCGTGCCGAAGAAGTTGAGGTCGGTCTTGTCGGGCTGGCGGTACTGGACTCCCTGGAGCATCGTCCACATCAGGCCGAGCAGGACGAGCACGAACACCGCCGACGCCCAGCCCTGGTAGCGGAGCCGGCCGCGGCCCAGCTCGCGGGCGGGGCCCAGCAGGGCGATCACGAACAGGAACAGCACCATGACCGCGCCCGCGTAGACGATGATCTGGACGGCGAAGACGAACTGCGCGCCCAGCAGCAGGAAGATCACCGACAGCGCCAGCATCACGAGCACGAGGCTCAGCACGGAGCGGATGGGCTGGTGGAACGAGACGACGCCGACGCCGCCAAGGATGGCGACCGCGGCGGCGATGAAGAAGACCGCAATCGCCAATCAGGTCTTGTCCTTTGAGTCGAGTCTTGCCTGCACGTCGGGCGGCAGCGGCTCCAGCAGCTTCTCCTTGGTGTAGATGAACTTCTCGCGGCTGGTGTCCGACAGCTCGTACTCCGGCCCCAGGACGATGGCCTGCACCGGACACGCTTCCTCGCAGTACCCGCAGAAGATGCAGCGCAGCATGTTGATCTCGTAGGTCTTCGCGTACCGCTCGCCAGGCGAGACGCGATTCTCGTCGGTGTTCTCAGCGGCGATGACCAGGATGCATCCGACCGGGCACGCCGCCGCGCACAGCTCGCAGCCGATGCAGCGCTCGAGGCCGTTCTCATAACGCCGCAGGTAGTGCCGGCCGCGGTAGCGCTCCGAGCGTGGGGTCTTGTCCTCCGGGTACATGGTCGTGACGACCGGGCGGAACGTTTCCGAAAGCGTCGTCTTCAGTCCCGTGAGCAGCGCGCCCACGTCCTGCGCCACGCTCGGCTGCCGGGGCTTGTCCTCGTCCTTCTTGTCGTCAGCCATCTATGTCACCGCCACGAGGATGATCGCGGTCACGACCACGTTGGCGATTGCGAGCGGCAGCAGGAACTTCCAGCCGAGGCGCATGAGCATGTCGTAGCGGAGGCGAGGGAAGGTGCCGCGCAGCCAAATGTATAGGAAGACGACGAGCACGACCTTGAGCAAGAAGGCGATCACAGGCGGGACGATCCACAGGTACCAGCCCCCGAAGAAGAGCAGCACCGCGAGCGTCGAGACCGTGATCACGTTCAGGTACTCGGCGAGGTAGTACATCGTGAACTTCAGCCCCGAATACTCGGTGAGGAACCCGCCGATCAGCTCTTGCTCCGCCTCGGGCAGGTCAAAGGGAGTGCGGTTGGTCTCGGCCGTGGCCGAGATCAGGTAGATGATGAAGCCGAGCGGCGTGAGGAGGATGAGGGGGATGGGGCCGTGGTAAGGGCCCCAGCTGACCGTGAACCCGGCGATATCGCGCAGGCGCAACGAGCCGACGATCATGAACGTCGGCACCAGGGCCAGTCCCAACGCCATCTCGTAGCTGACCAGCTGCGCCGCCGACCGCAGTCCGCCCAGCAGCGAGTACTTGTTGTTCGACGCGTAGCCGCCGAGCACGATCGCGTAGACGTTCAGCGAGCTGACGGCGAAGATGATCAGGATCCCGACGTTGACGTCGGCGATCCAGTACTGCAGGTCGCCCCACAGGCCGATGGGGATCACCGTCCATGCAAGGAAGGCGGCCGCGACGCCGATCGTCGGCGCAAGGACGTAGATGATCCGGTCGGTCTTCTCAGGGATGAAGCTCTCTTTGAAGGCGAGCTTCACCCCGTCGGCCGCGAGCTGGAGGAGCCCATACGGGCCGACACGGTTGGGTCCCGGCCGCCGCTGGATGCGTCCCAGGGCGACGCGCTCGAACCAGACCGTGTACGCCGTCGCGGTCAGGACCACGAACAACAGGAGCGCCATCGCGACGACGACGACCACCCAGTGGCCGATCGGGTCGTTGTAGATCTGCGTCATGGGTGCGCGGGCCCGACGAGCACCGGCGGCGGCGCCGGTTCGAGGTCCGGCGTCCCCAGCGCCATCTCGCGCTGGATGGGGATGATTCCCGTGTAGTCGAGTCCCAGGCCGAGCGCCGTGCCCAGCTCGCAAAGCACCTCCCAGCCCTCTTTCAAGGGCGGGCGGACGGCGATCGGCGGGCGCAGGAACTGGACCGTCCCCTCGAGGTTCGTGTAGCTGCCCTGGCGCTCGGCAAAGGTGGTCGCGGGCAGGACGACCGCGTCGTCGTAGGCGTCGCGGGGCAGGTGGTCCCAGGCGGCGAGGAACTTCGCCGATTTCGGGATCCCGGCCGCGGGCGGCGGTCCCCAGGACAGCAACGCCTCGACCCCATCGAGCTTGTCCCACCCGGCCACTCCGGCCGCGAGGGCGCCGCGCTCGTTGGTCGCGCGGTAGAGCGGCATCTCCCTGCCGCCGACCTTCTGCGCCACGTCGCCGCACGCCGCGGCGAGATCGTTCACGTCCTCGCTGCCGTGGCCGTCGCCGAACAGGATCGCCACCGGGCCGCCGGGGTTCTTGAGCAGCTCGTGCGACGCCAGCTTGCGGACCTCGGCCGCCGCCGCGCCCCTGGCGTTGCGGATGTGTACGGTCCCGGGATGGCGGTCGAAGTCGACGCCCTCGGGGTGAACCACGATCAGCTTGGCGCCGCGCTTGCTCACCGCCTTCTTGACCCGCAGGTCCACGATCGGGACGTCGTTTTCGAGGTCGGACGCGACCACGATGATGACGCGCGCGTCATCTATGTCTTTGATGCGCATCAGGTTTTGAGGTGGGGCGGGGATGGCGGTCCTGCCGTGCATCTTCACCCTGGCCCCCTTGAGCGGGCCGTCGAGGAGCCGCCGGAAGAGGAACGCCTCCTCGTTGGTGAGGTCCTCGGGCAGCGAGATGCCCAGCTTCGCGCCCCTGCCCTTGATCCCGGCGGCGACGGCGTTGATCGCATCCGCCCAGGTGGCTTTGGCGCCGAGGATCGAAGGGGTGCGCAGGCGGGACGGATCGTTGACGTCCGTGTAATCGAAGCGGCCACGATCGCAGATCCAGCCTTCGTCGATTTCGTCGTTCTCGTGCGACGTGATCCGCACAAGCTGTCCGCGCCGCTGCCACAGCGTGACGCTGCACCCCACCGAGCACTTCGAGCAGACGCTTGCCGGGCAGAGGTCGATGATGTTGCCGCTGAAGATCGACTGCAGGGGCTGGTCGAACTGGCTGGTGATGAACGACTGCACGCCGCGCTCGTCGGTGGTGAGCTCCTGCTCCCACGCGACCTCGTCGTAGTAGCGCGTGCAGCGGTAGCAGAGCACGCAGCGCTCCCGGTCGAGGGCGATCTTGTCCGAGAGCGGGATCGGCTTCTTGAAGTGCAGGCGCGGACCGTCGATGCGGCTTGTGGGATAGCCGTGGCGGAACGTGAAGTCCTGCAGCGGGCACTCACCGCCCTTGTCGCAGACGGGGCAGTCGAGGGGGTGGTTGGCGAGCTCGAACTCGAGGATGTCGGCGCGCGCCTGCACCGCCATCGCGCTCTGCGTGCGCACGACCATTCCTTCAGAGACGGGCGTCGTGCACGCGGTCTGGGGACGAGGGGGACCGGGCGAGAATTCCACGAGGCACAGCCTGCATGCGCCGACCGGGTCGAGCTTGTGGTGATAGCAGAAGACCGGGATCTCGATGCCGATGGTCTTCGCCGCCTCGACGATGAGCGTGCCCGCGGGCACTGTGATCTTGTGGCCGTCGATGGTCAGGTTGACGTCAGGCACTTGCGGCCTCCTGAGGGGCCTCCACCTTGCACTCGTGCCTGAGGGCGTGGTCGACGTACTCCTCGCGGAAGTGGCGCAGCGTGGAGTCGATCACCCAGCCGGCGGAGTCGCCCAGGCCGCACAGGCAGCGCCCGTTCTGCAGGCCGTCGGATACGCGCTGCAGGGTGTCGAGCTCGACCTGCGAGCCCTCGTTCGCGAGTATGCGCTCGTAGGTCCGCACCGCCCAGTCGCCCCCGATGCGGCACGGCGTGCACTTGCCGCAGGACTCGTGGGCGTAGAAGCGAAGCAGGCGATGAGCGGCGCGGACGATGCAGTGCTGGTCGTCCATCACGATCACCCCGCCCGAGCCACCCATCGACTTGGCGGCGGCGAGCGCCTCCATGTCGGTGTGGGTGTCCAGCATCGACTCGGGCAGCACGGGGGCCGAAGAACCGCCGGGCCAGAACACCTTCACCTTGCGGCCTTCCGGGGGGCCACCGGCCAGCTCCATGATCACGTGGCGGAACGTCTGGCCGAGCTCGACCTCGTAGACGCCCGGCTTGAGCACGTTGCCGCTGACCGACATCAGCCTGGTGCCCGGCGACTTCTCGGTGCCGAGCTTTGCGTAGGCGGCGCCGCCGTTGTTGATGATCCAGGGCACGGTGCTCAGCGTCTCCACGTTGTTGAGCAGCGTCGGCCGGCCCCAGGCGCCCTTGACCGCAGGGAACGGGGGACGCGAGCGTGGCTGGGCGCGCTTGCCCTCGAGCGATTCCAGCAGCGCGGTCTCCTCGCCGCAGATGTACGCGCCGTGGCCGCGGTAGAGACGGATGTCGAGCGGGTAGTCCTTGCCGAAGGGCTTGGGCCCGACGTAGCCCTTGGCGCGCGCCTCCTCGATCGCCTCGTGCAGCATCCGGTGCGGCTCGTCGTACTCGCCGCGGATGTAGACCCACGCCTGGTTCGCGCCCACGGCATAGGCGGCGATGAGGATGCCCTCGACGAGCATGTGCGGCGAGTTCTCGAGGAGGTATCGGTCCTTCGAGGTCCCGGGCTCCGATTCGTCCGCGTTGACGACGACGTACTTGGGCCCGGGGGCGTCGCGGTTGATGAAGCTCCACTTGGTGCCGGTCGCGAAGCCGGCGCCGCCGCGGCCGCGCAGGCCGGAGGCCTTGACCTCGTTGGTGATCTCGGCCGGGGCCATGTCGAGCAGTGCCTTGCGGAGGGCGGCGTATCCGCCGGGCTTGCCGGAGTAGACGTCGAGGCGGTGCAGGTCCGGCGTCCCGAACCAGCGGGTAAGGATGTGGTCGGGCTGGTCGCCGTGCGAACCACGGAGGTCAGGCATCTGCCTTCTTCTTCCGCGGGGCTCGTGGCTTCTTCACAGGCCCCTCCGGCGCCTTCGCCGCCTTCGCCGCCACCTCCCCACGGGTGTGGAGTACCCCGCGCCTTTCGGCGATCAGGGTGTCGATCGCCTCGGACGTCAGGTCGTAGTGGTAGCGGTGGTCGAGCCGCATCATCGGCGCGAACTCGCAGGCGCCGAGGCACTCGACCTCTTCGAAGCTGAAGAGCCCGTCCGCCGAAACCTGGTCCGAGCGCCCGACTCCGATCGCCTTCTTGACGTGGTCGACGATCTCGTTCGCGCCGCGCAGCGCGCAGCTGAGGTTCGTGCAGACATAGAAGCGGTGCTTGCCCACGGGCTCGAGGTGAAACAGCGAGTAGAAGGTCGCGACACCCTCGACGTATCCAGGGTCGAGCTGGAGCGCCGCCGCGACCTCGCTCATGGCCGCAGGGGTCAGGTGGCCGAGCTCTTCCTGCGCCAGGTCGAGCGCCGGCATCACCGCCGACCGGGGCTGCGGGTACTTCGCGGGCAGCTCTTTGATCTCGTCGAGCACGTGCGCCGAAAGCGCGGTCTTATCAGGGGATTTCATCGGTCGACGTCTCCGAGCACGGCGTCGGCGGTGCCGATGATCGCGACCATGTCCGCCACCATGTGGTTCATCGCCATCCGCTCCAGCGGCTGGAGGTTGACGAACGACGCGGAGCGGAACTTGACCCGCCTCGGCTTGTGCGTGCCGTCGCTGACGACGTAGCAGCCGTTCTCGCCGCGCCCCGACTCGACCGCCGCGTAGGCGTCGCCGGCCGGCACGGTGTAGCCCTCGGTGAAGAGCTTGAAGTGATGGATCACCGCCTCCATCGACGTCTCCAGCTCTTCGCGCGGTGGTGGCAGCACCTTGCGGTCGTCGATGTTGACCGGTCCGTCCGGGAGGCCGTCCAGCGCCTGGCGGAGGATCTTCACCGACTCCCGCATCTCTTTGATCCGGACGAGGTAGCGGCCGTAGCAGTCGCACAGGTCCGACGTCGCGACCTCGAAGTCGTAGCTCTCGTACCCCGAATAGGGCATCGACTTGCGCAGGTCCCACGGCACGCCCGAGCCGCGAAGCATGGGGCCCGTCGCGCCCAGCACCTTCGCATCCTCGGCCGGGAGCCTGCCGATGCCGATCGTCCGCGAGCGAAAGATCGGGTTCATGGTCAGCAGGGCCTCGTACTCGTCGATGTTGCCCGGCATCTGGTTGCAGAACCGATCGAGCAGCTCGAGGAAGCGTGGGGTTGCGTCGGCCATCACGCCCCCCGGGCGGATGTAGGAGGTGTGCATGCGGAAACCCGAGATCTCCTCGTTCATGTCGAGGATCGTGTCCCGCTCTCGGAAGCAGTACATGAGCATGGTCGAGGCGCCGAGCTCGATCCCGCTCGTGCCCAGCCACACGAGGTGCGAGGAGATGCGGGTGAGCTCGCACATGATCACGCGCAGGGCATTCGCCCGCGGGGGGACCTCCACGCCGAGCAACTTCTCCACGGCCAGCGCGTAGGAGAGGTTGTTGAAGGGCGGCGACAGGTAGTCATGGCGGTCGGTGACCACGACGACCTGCTGCCAGCGCAGCGCCTCGGCCTGCTTCTCTATTCCGGTGTGGAGGTAGCCGATCACGGGCTTGAGCCGGCGCACCTGCTCGCCGTCGAGGTCGACGATCAGGCGCAGGACCCCATGCGTCGACGGGTGGTGGGGCCCAAAGTTGATCGTGAGCAGCTCCCCTCCGAAAGCGCCCTGCTCGCCCGTCTTGGTGACGGTGATGCCCTGGCCGATCTCGGTGGTCACGCTTTCTCCGGGGCCGTCTGCCAGGTCTCGTGCTCTTCTGAGAACTCGACGACCTCGCCGCCGACCGGAAAGTCGCGGCGGAGCGGGTGGCCGACCCAGTCGTCGGGCATCAGGATCCGGGTCAGGTCGGGGTGGCCGGCAAAGACGACGCCGAACATGTCGAACGTCTCGCGCTCGTCCCAGTTCGCGGGCGGAAACAGGTCGTGGACGGAATCGATGCGGGGTGGGTCGCCGTCGATGAACGCGCGCACTCGGATCAGCTCGCGCGTCTCCATGTTGCGGAGCTCGTAGACGACCTCGAAACGCGCCGGGAACTGGCCCGACGAGTCGGCCAGGTGATCGACGCACGTCAGGAAGACGAGCAGGCGATAGCCCTCCTCCTTGAGCGCCCCCAGCGCCATATGGACGTTCTCCGGCGCGACGGCGATCCACGCGTCGCCTGCGCTGACGCCTCGTTCGAGAATCAGGTTGTCCGAAATCACTGCCGGGGCGTGATCCCTTGGGCTTTGATCCGCTCCTGAAGGATCATGAGCGCGTTCAGGAGGTCCTCGGGCCGCGGCGGGCAGCCCGGGACATACACGTCGACTGGCACGATCTTGTCCACGCCCTGCAGCAGCGCGTAGTTGTTGAACACGCCGCCGGTCGACGCGCACGCGCCCATGGAGATGACCCACTTCGGCTCCGGCATCTGGTCGTAGATGGTGCGCAGGATCGGGGCCATCTTCTGGGAGACGCGACCCGAGACGATCATCATGTCCGCCTGCCGGGGCGAGGCACGCATGGCCTCAGAGCCGAAGCGCGCGATGTCGACGCTGGCGGTCGCGGTGTGGATCATCTCGATCGCGCAGCAAGCCAGGCCGAACTGGAGCGGCCAGACGGAGTTGCCGCGGCCCCACCCGATCAGCTTGCCGAGCGTGGTCGTGAGGATGTTCTGGCCGAGGGACTCGGCGAGCGCCTCTACTCCCAATCCAGTCCTCCTTTCTTCCAGATGTGCGCGAGCGCGACGAGCAGGATGCCGATGAAGACCAGCATCTCGATGAGGCCGAACCACTTGAGCTGGCGCAGGAGCACCGCCCATGGGTAGAAGAAGACCGCCTCGACGTCGAAGATGATGAAGAGCATCGCGGTCAGGTAGAAGCGCACGCTCAGGCGGCGGACGGCTGGCGTGTCGGGGATGATGCCTGACTCGTACGGGGCGAGCTTGCGCCTGTGGGGCTTGGTTGGCCCCAGGACGAAGCTGAGGGTGACCAACGCCCCGATCAGTCCTAGCACGATCAGGACGAAGATCAAGATTGGGACGTAGCTGTCGAGCAAGTCTTGCTCCAACGACAAGTGGGCTTGCGGGGACGGGTTAATTCTAGGTTGGTCTTGAGAAAAGACGCCTCTTGGCGCCCGCCGTTGGTCCGCATACACTGACGCCGGTGGGAAGGAAGGGCGAGAAGGTGGCCCGTGCCGCCGAACCGTTGATGGAGCCCGGCGAGGTCGTCGAGGTCGCCGGAATGGCGGTTCTCGGCAAGTTCAACGTCGGGAAGAGCGTGGCCCTGGGCATCGCGACCGGGATCGCCACGCTCGGCATGGTCAGCGTCATGACCACGCCGAAGCCTCAGCCCGTGGTCCTTACGACGAAGCGCATGCTCGTGCTCGGGATCAAGGTCGGCATCATCGATCAGCCGGACAGCAAGATCGTCACGGAGATTCCTCGGGAGCAGCTGAGGGCAAAACCGGCGAGGCGGGTGATGCTGTACCAAGCCGTCGACCTCACGGATCCGCAGGGAAACAAGGTGACGCGGATGAAGTTCAGCCTCTTCGACGGGGCCGACGCGAAGAAGTTCGCCCAGGTCCTCGGCGAGCCGCCCGCCGCGAGGGTCGCCGCGAGGAGCTAGGCGCGCGATCGACAGGTGGCTCGGGCCCCTGCGGATGGATTTCGGGCTAGCGGTCTTTGCGGCGGTGCTCGATCTTCACGCCGCGCGAGAGCGTGGCGTGGATCGGGCAGTAGCGGTTGCAGGCCCAGTCGATCGCCTGGTCGACCAGCTTCTTGTCCGTGTCGCCGTCCCACGCGCAGTGGAAGGTGATGTGGATGCTGTTGAAAGCCTTGGGCCACTCCTCGTCGCGATCGCCCTCGACCTCGACCTCCATGGAACGCAGCGGTTGCTTGAACTTCTTCAGGAGAAGCACCGCGTTGAGGCCGGTGCAGCCCCCGAGAGCGGCGAGCAGCATCTCCGTCGGCCGCATGGCGGCGTCGTCGCCGAAGATCGGCGCTTCGTCGACCTGCGCCGTGTGACCCGACGCCGACTCGAGATCGAAGAGCACCTTGTTGCCGCTCCATCGAGCGGTGGCCTTCGTCATGGCCGCAACCATATACTCGGTGTCGATTCGTAGAGGGGAGTAGCCCGAAGGCCGTTTTCGTCGGCACCTGGATCGCGTCCAGGGCATAACCCGGAAGCGGCTGCAGGACGGCCTGCGGTGAGACCTCTGCTCGAAAAGGAGTGGAGGTTCGGTTGCGCAATCCAGGAAGACGGCTGCCGGTTCCGCCGCTGTACCTGCTGCTCGTCTTCGTGCCGGCGTCGATCGCGGCCGCGGTGCTCCACCAGGAGACGGCGGTGTTCGTCACCTCGGCGCTGGCGATCATCCCGCTTGCCGCGCTGATAGGCACCTCGACCGAGCAGCTCGCCATCCGCCTTGGCCCGCAAAAGGGCGGGCTCTTGAACGCGACGATGGGCAACCTGACCGAGCTGATCGTCGGCTGCTTCCTGATCGCCGCGGGCGACATCGCGATCCTGAAGGCGACGGTGATCGGCTCGATCGTCGGCAACCTGCTCCTGGTGCTCGGCCTCTCCTTCGCGGCCGGAGGCATCCGGCACAAGAGCATGAGCTTCAACCCCCGGGCAGCCAGCGTCCATTCGTCGTCGCTCTTCATTGCGGTCGCGGGCCTGGTCCTGCCGGCGATGCTCGTCCTCGGCTCGCCGGTGGACGCTAGCGCA
>VBJE01000373.1:901-2410 GCA_005879675.1 Chloroflexota bacterium | reverse complement strand
TTCGGAGCGGGAACCTCCGAGCTGGCACCGGCCGAGCAGCGGCACGCGGTCGCGCTGGTCGAGGCCGTCCGGGACGCGATCGGCCCCGACAACGAGCTTCTCGTCGAGATGCATGGCCGCTTCACCCCAGCGACCGCGATCGCCGTCGCCCGCGAGCTCGAACCGTACCGGCCTTCCTGGATCGAGGAGCCCGTTCCGCCCGAGAACCTGAAGGCGCTCGCGCGGGTCACGGCGCAGGTGCGGATCCCAGTCGCCACCGCCGAACGCATCCACGTCAGACACGAATTCCGGGAGCTGTTCGAGCTGCAGGCGGCCGACATCGTGCAGCCGGACATCACCACTGTCGGGGGGATCCTCGAGACGAGGAAGATCGCGGCCTGGGCCGACGCCCACTACGTGCTGGTGGCGCCCCACAACGTTGGCGGTCCTATCTCCACCGCGGCGGCGCTGCAGGTCGCCGCGTGCACGACCAACTTCAAGATCCAGGAGCACTTCAACGACTTCACCGAGGCTTTCGTCAAAGAGTCGGCCCCAGGCAACCCCGAGGTCGTCGATGGGAGCTTCGCGCTCCCGACCAGGCCCGGTCTCGGCGTCACAATCGACGAGGACTTGATCGCCGCGCATCCCGCGCGCCGTCTTCATTTCAACCTCTTTCAGGACGAGTGGCACCTAAGGCAGGCGGCCCGCTGAGCGCAGACCTGGGGTCGATGGCCCGGCGGTTTCCGGAGGGTTTCCTGTGGGGCGCCGCGACCGCCGCCTACCAGGTCGAGGGTGCCTGGGACGCCGACGGCAAGGGCCCTGGCATCTGGGACCTCTTCTGCCGGCGGCCGGGGGCCATCGAGCATGGCGACAGCGGAGAGATCGCTTGCGACCACTACCACCGGTGGCGGGAAGACGTCGAGCTGGTCGCAGCACTCGGCCTCAACGCGTACCGCTTCTCAGTGAGCTGGCCACGGGTCATTCCGAACGGAACCGGAGCGACCAACCGAGTCGGGCTCGACTTCTACGACAGGCTGGTCGATGCGCTCCTGGAACATGGCGTCCGCCCGCTGGTGACGCTCTACCACTGGGACCTGCCGCAGGCACTGCAGGACCGCGGAGGATGGGCGTCTGGTGATGCTCCTGGGTGGTTTGCGGACTATGCCGGCCAGGTGGCACGCCGGCTGGGCGACCGCGTGATCGACTGGGCCACCGTCAACGAGCCCGAGGTGATCGCATTCGCCGGCCATGCCAGGGGCGTGCATGCGCCGGGCGTGCGCGACTGGGCCGTCGCACTGCGGGCGGCGCATTCGCTGCTCCTCGGCCACGGTTTGGCCGCTTCGGCCGTGCGGGCCGCGGCGGCAAAGGCTCGGGTGGGGATCGTGCTCAACCTCTCGCCCTGCCATTCCGCGAACAGCGAGGAACGGGATGTCGCCGCTGCCAGGCGGGCGGACGGCTACCTGAACCGCTGGTTCCTCGACCCGCTCCACGGCCGCGGCTACCCCGCCGACATGGTCGAGACGTACGGCA
>VBJE01000373.1:0-810 GCA_005879675.1 Chloroflexota bacterium | reverse complement strand
TGAACGTTGCGGTGGCCCAACAATCGGAGATGGGGTGGGAGGTATATCCGGACGGCCTGCGGGAGATCCTGGCCCGCGTGCATGCCGACTACCAACCTGCAGTCCTCATGGTCACCGAGAACGGAGCCGCTTTCGACGACGTGGTGACACCGTCAGGCGAGATCGATGACGAGCCGCGGCGTAGCTACCTGGAACGGCATCTCGCCGCGGCGGCAGCCGCGATCGCGGACGGCGTTCCGCTTCGCGGATACTTCGTGTGGTCCTTGATGGACAACTTCGAGTGGGCCCACGGCTACAGCAAGCGATTCGGCCTCTATCGCGTCGATTACGGCACTCAGCGGCGCACATTGAAGAGGAGCGGCGACTGGTATCGCTCGCTGGTCCGGGCGCACTCCGCCCTTCACGCAGCGCAGCGATGAACGACATGCACGCCGTCGTGGTCGAAAGTCCAGGTGTCGCGCGGCTCTCCAGGCTGTCGGTCCCCGAGCCGGGACCCGACGAGGTCCTCGTCAGCGTCGCGGCCGCGGGGATCTGCGGTTCCGACCTCGAGGCGGCCGCGCTTCTCGAGCCCGCCGCTTGCGTCGCCTGCGGCCTGCTCGAGGCGCAGCTGCGCCCTGACCTCCGGATCGCGGTCGTCGGCGCGGGCACCCTGGGCTTGCTCGCGGTGGCGATGCTCCGGCTGAGTTCGCCGGACCGCCTCGCGCTGGTCGGCAGCCGAGCGCCGCGGCTCGCGCTCGCGCGCCGGTTGGGCGCGGAGGAGACCTACGACCTGAACGCCGACCTCGAATCGCTGTACGACACGTTCGACCT
>VBJE01000178.1 GCA_005879675.1 Chloroflexota bacterium | reverse complement strand
TCGCCTCATCGCGCCCTCTGGAAAATCCTCGCGCGTCCCCACCCGGACAAAATCCTTCGGCCCCTCGAAGAACGCGTTGTGGTTGACGACCGTGCCCATCGCAAACGTGAGGTGGCCTCCGACGTACGCCGCCGCCATCGCGAGCAACCACCCAACGGTCGCGAGCCCGATCGCGGACAGGCGCATGCCCGGCGCCCACAACCGCAGGCCGACCGAGACGAGGTCGATCACGAGCACCAGCGTCATCGTCATCCCATGCAGCGTGGCCATCCGCCGCTCGTGCCCTTCCGTCTCATGGTGATCGGTGAGCCCCGTCAACGCGGCGATGATCGCGGCCGCGACCCCGAGCCCCAGGCCCAGGTCCCCGGCCACGGCCGGGACGCGACCGGTGGCGACGAAAAGCCAGTCGGCCAGCACGCCGACGCTCCAGGCCCCGATCGGCACGTCCGTGATTGCGGGGTGCAGCGGATGGCCGAGGACGTTCGTCCCGTGCATCACGTTCTTGATCGACTTGCCGGGCGCGCCAAGCGCGTCGTAGAAGACGCCGACGGCTTTCTGCACGGCCTCGCCCAGGGGGTCGAGCCACGCCTGCTGCCTGACGACCCGGTCGAACGTCCGCTCCCTGGCGTGGCTCTGCCGGATCAGGCGACGGATCCGTCTCCTGTCGATCTCCATCCCAGCGCTCCAAACCGGAAACGCCCACGATCGGCCTACTTACTTGCCATTGCCTGCCGCGAGTAACGTTTCCAACATGGCCGAGAAGGAGATCGCGGTCGTCGGCCTGGCGACGATGGGCATGAACCTGGCCCGCAATCTCGCGTCGCACGGCGTCCGCGTGGCCGTTTACAACCGGACGCGCCGGCGCACCGACGAGTTCATGGAGGAGTTCGGCCAGGAAGCGGACTTTCAACCCGCCTACTCCTTTGAAGACCTCGCCCGGATCCTGAAACCGCCACGCGCGGTCCTCGTGATGGTCAAGGCCGGCGCTCCCGTCGACGAGTCCATCGACGCCCTGACCAGGGCCCTCGACAAGGGCGACACCATCATCGATGGCGGCAACTCCTTCTTCCAGGACACGCAGCGCCGCGCCGCCGCTGTCGAGAAGCTGGGCCTCGGCTTCATCGGCTCGGGCGTCTCGGGTGGGGAGGAGGGCGCGCTGCACGGGCCGAGCCTGATGCCGGGAGGCACTCGCCGGTCTTACGAGCGCGTCGAAGAGATGCTGACCGCGATCGCCGCCAGGGTCGACGGCGTGCCTTGCTGCACCTACATCGGGCCCGACGGAGCAGGTCACTTCGTGAAGATGGTCCACAACGGCATCGAGTACGCCGACATCCAGCTCATCGCCGAGACGTACGACCTGCTGCGCCACGGTCTCGGCCTCTCGCCCGACGAGCTCGCGGCCGTCTTTCGGGGGTGGAACGAAGGCAGGCTCCAGTCCTACCTCATCGAGATCACATCGCATGTCCTCGCCAAGCACGACGACGGCTCGGCTTCTTCGCTTGTCGACGCCATCGAGGACGAGGCCGAGCAGAAGGGCACGGGGCGCTGGACGAGCCAGTCCGCGCTGGAGCTCGGGGTGCCTCTCACGGCCATCACCGAGGCCGTCTTCGCCCGCGTGCTCTCGAGCCAGAAAGGGCAGCGCGTCAAGGCCGCGGACATCCTCGCCGGCCCCGCGGAGGCGAAGGCGCCGGGGGCCCTGGTGGCCGACATCGAGGCGGCCCTGTACGCGTCGAAGATCGTCGCCTACGCGCAGGGTTTCGAGCACCTTGCCGCCGGCTCGAAGGAGTACCGGTGGAACCTCGACCTGGGCGCGTTGGCGACCATCTGGCGCGGCGGCTGCATCATCCGCGCCAAGTTCCTCGACCGCATCAAGGAGGCATACGAGCAGTCGCGCGACCTGCCGCGCCTGATGCTCGCGCCATTCTTCCAGGACCCGCTCGCCGCGGCCCAGCCGGCTTGGCGCCGGGTGGTCAAGACCGCGGTCGACCAGGGCATCCCCATTCCCGCGTTCGCGTCCTCGCTGGCGTACTACGACGGCTACCGCCGCGCGCGCGGTCCGGCGAACCTCATCCAGGGTCTGCGCGACTACTTCGGCGCCCACACCTATCACCGCGTCGACCGGGAGGGCGCGTACCACACGCGCTGGGCGCAGGACGGGACCGAGGTCCGGACCGACTGATCTAGGGCGGCGACGGCTCCCGCCGGTACACCAACGCCACGACGAAATACAGGCCGATCGCGCCGGCGAGCCACACGACAAGCGCCACGGCCAGGGTGGCGACGATGCCCCACCTGGCCGCCCAGAGCACGACGACGACCGCAAATGCGACCATCGCCGCCGCGCCCAGCACCGCGCCCACAGAGTCGATGGAAGCCTGCTCCTTGCCCTCCTTCTTCTCGATCAGCGTGAGGGACGCAGGCAGGATGGCGGGGAAGCCGAGAAGCACGCCGCCCACCACCGGACCGAACTTCATGCCGATGAGGCCCGCCACCAGCGCGATCCCCGCGCCGAAGAGAAACCGGACCGCGTAGTCGCGTACACGGTGCGTTCCGACCTCGCCGGGGTTCACGGTCGGAACCATGCTGCGGTTCATCGCAGCCACACCCAGTAGATCGCCGCGGCGGGCACGAGCCAGGCGACCCAGGCGACGATGCTGCCCGCGACCGAGCCGAGGTGCTTCACCGCCAGGGCGGCGGCGGCGCCGTAGACGATGAGCCCGACTGCTCCCGCGACCATGCCCATGGCGTACTTCTCGTCCTTCGCCGGTCCCATCGCCAGGCCGTTGACGAGCAGGCTCGCCGTCGCGACCGAGGGGGCGGCGCCGAAGAGCCCGGCGAACATCTTCGGTTTGAGCATGTCGCTGAGCATCGCGAACGCGACCACCAGGGCGCCGCCCGCCAGGACGCGTACGGCGAGAAGAACGATCTCCGTCAAGCGGCCTTGGCGCGACGGTGTCCGGGGGCCAACCTTCGGCGCAGCAGCGCGACGACGGCCGCTTCGTCGGATCGAAGCCGTGTCGGGACTCTGGCCGCGGTCGTCCGGAGGGATGACTCGAGCCCTCCCTCCATGTAGGTTTCGATCACGGCCGGGTGAACGTAAGCGCGCCGGCACACGGCGCGCGTGTGACCCAGCTTTCGCGCCACGACGTCGATCGCCGCGACCACGTTTCGCCTGGCTTCGGTCTCGGACTCGAATCCGGCCACGTCGCGCAGCGCACAGGCCGCGAGCACCGTGCCGGCCCAGGTGCGAAAGTCTTTGGCCGAGTACTCCCCGCCCGTTGCCTCGCGCAGGTACTGGTTGACGTCGTCGGAGGTGACGGTCCGTCGCTCGCCCTCGGCGTCGACGTACTGAAAGAGGTGCTGGCCTGGCAGCTCTTCGCAGCGCTTGACGACGCGCGCGACGCGCCGATCTGTGAGGCCGACTGACGTTTCGACTCCGCTCTTGCCCTTGAAGAGAAATCTGATCCTCGCGCCCCTGACGTCCACGTGCCGGTCGCGCAGCGTCGTCAGGCCAAACGAGTTGTTCTGCCTGGCGTACTCCTCGTTGCCGACACGTGCATACGTGGTTTCCAGCAGCCGGACGAGCGCCGCCACCACCTTCTCCTTGGGCAGCCCGTCGCGGCGCAGGTCACGGGCCACACGGCTGCGGATTCGGGGGAGCACCTTTGCGAACCCCGCCATCCGGTCGAACTTGTTGGCGTCGCGCGCCTCCCGCCAGCGATCGTGGTAGCGGTGCTGCTTGCGTCCGCGGGCGTCTCGGCCGGTTGCCTGGAGGTGGCCGCGGGGCCGTGTCGAGATCCAGACGTGCTCCCAGGCCGGCGGGATGACGAGGGACCGGATCCGGTCGAGGGTCGCGGGGTCTTTCACGGGTTTGCCGGCCGGGTCTACATATTCGAAGTGCTTGCCCTTGCGGACGCGGCGGAGCCCCGGTTCGTCGTCGGACGTGTAGACCAGGCCGGCCTCGGCGGCCGGATCTACGTCGCCTGGGCTCAGGCCGCGGTCGGAGGGGTGACTCCGGGACCGCCCCATTCCGGTTGCATCGCGGTGAGCAGGCTGCGCTTGCGCGCCCAGAGCCTGGCGATCAGCTCCTCTCGCGTGGTGAGCTCGCTGCACGGGAACCCCAGCTGGCACAGGTTGGCCCGGACCTCCTGCGGCAGGTCGTCGTCGGCGCGGTAGGGTCGGGCGATCTTGGAGAGCATGTCTCCCACCTGGATCAGCATCCGCTCGTGCTCGCTCATGTATCCGAAAAACGCTTTCGGGGTGGGCGCTACTGGGCCAGCTCTCGTCTCGTTTCGGCGAAAGCCCGGACGGCGTTCTCGAGCTCTTCCTGGGAGTGGGCGGCGGACACCTGGCACCGGATTCGGGCCTTGCCCTGGGGCACGACCGGGTAGGAGAAACCGACGACGTACACGCCCTTCTCGAGCATCCTCGCCGCCATCCGGCCGGCCATCGCGGCGTCGCCGACCATGACCGGCACGATCGGGTGATCGCCCGGGAGGATCTCGAACCCCTCTTCCGCCATGCGCGCCCGGAAGAGCCTCGTGTTCTCGGCGAGCCGGTCGCGCAGGTCTTTGGCGCCGCGAAGGAGCTCGAGCACCTTGAGGCTCGCGGCCACGATCGGGGGCGCCACCGAGTTGGAGAAAAGGTATGGGCGAGAGCGCTGGCGAAGCATGGCGACGAGCTCCCTGCGCCCCGAGACGTAGCCGCCGCTCGCGCCGCCGAGCGCCTTGCCGAGCGTGCCCGTGATGGCGTCGATCCGGCCCATCACGCCGTGGTGCTCGTGAGTGCCGCGCCCGTTGGCGCCGATGAAGCCGACGGCGTGGGAGTCGTCGACCATCACCATCGCGTCGTGGCGCTCGGCGAGCTCGCAGATCTCGGGAAGCGGCGCCATGTAGCCGTCCATGGAGAAGACGCCGTCGGTCACGACCATCCGGAATCGCGCGTCCGCGCTGTCCCGGAGCTGCTTCTCGAGGTCGGCCATGTCGCGGTTCGCGTACCGGAAGCGCTTGGCCTTGCACAGGCGGATCCCGTCGATGATGCTCGCGTGGTTCAGGGCGTCGGAGATGACCGCGTCGCGCTCGTCGAGCAGCGCTTCGAAGATGCCGCCGTTGGCGTCGAAGCACGAGGAGTACAGGATGGTGTCCTCGGTGCCCAGGAACTCTGTGAGCGCATCCTCCAGCTCCTTGTGCACCTCCTGCGTGCCGCAGATGAAGCGCACTGAGGCCATTCCATAGCCCCAGCGGTCCAGCGCCTCCTTGGCCGCGGCGATCACCTCCGGGTGGTCGGCGAGGCCCAGGTAGTTGTTGGCGCAGAGATTCAAGACATCCTTCTCCATCACCGCCACCACCGAACCCTGCGGAGAGCCGATCACGCGCTCCGGCTTCTCGAGCCCGGCTTCGCGGATCTCCCGGAGCTGCTGGGTCAGGTGCGAGCGCATGCGTTCGAACATCAGGAGCTCCAGTCCAGGACGATCTTTCCGCACTGGCCGGAGTGCCCGACCTTGAACGCCTCCCTGTACTCCCCGTAGGGAAAACGGTGCGTGATCACGGGGGAGATGTCGAGCCCGCTCTGGACGAACACCGACATCTGGTACCAGGTCTCGAAGATCTGCCGGCCGTAGACACCCCTCACCGTCAGCATCTTGAAGACGACCTGCGACCAGTCGATGGCAAACTCGTGGTCGGGCAGGCCGAGGACCGCGATCCTGCCCCCATGCGCCATGTTGTCGATCATGTCTCGCATCGCGCTGGGCACGCCCGACATCTCGAAGCCGACGTCGAACCCCTCCTTCAT
This sequence comes from Chloroflexota bacterium, assembly GCA_005879675.1. Lineage (GTDB taxonomy): Bacteria > Chloroflexota > Dormibacteria > Dormibacterales > Dormibacteraceae > 40CM-4-65-16. Next base: position 8,534 of record VBJE01000178.1, on the reverse strand, counting down.
CCCGAGCTCGCGCTGCGCGTCTTGCAGCCTGGTCTTGCGGACGTCCACGGCGCAGGTGACGCCGATCCTTCGCGCCAGCTCTAGCCGGTAGTCGCTGACGTCGGTCATGACCACGAACCGGGCGCCGTTGTGGCGGGCGACGATCGCGGCCATCAGCCCGATCGGGCCCGCGCCCGTGATCAGGACGTCCTCCGCCACGAGCCGGAACTGCGTCGCGGTGTGGACCGCGTTGCCGAACGGGTCGAAGATCGAGGCGACGTCCAGGTCGATCTTGCCGAGATGTGGCCAGAGATTGCCCGCGGGCATGACGATGTACTCGGCGAATGCGCCGTCGCGCTGCACCCCGATGCCGACGGTGTTGGCGCAGAGGGCGCGCCGCCCGGCCATGCAGTTCCGGCAGCGCCCGCACACGATGTGACCCTCCGCGCCGACGATCTCGCCGGGGTACACCGAGGCCACGTCCTCGCCGAGCTCGACCACCTCGCCCACGAACTCGTGCCCGACGACCAGGCCGGGCTTGATCGTGTGCTGGGCCCACTCGTTCCAGGCGTCGATGTGCAGGTCCGTGCCGCAGATGCCGGTGCGGAGGACGCGGATGAGCACCTCACCAGGCCCTGGCTTCGGTTCGGGTACGTCCTGGAGCCAGAGGCCTGGTTCCCCCTTCGCCTTGACCAGCGCCTTCACTAGCTGGCCAGAATAAGCGCTTCTTCGAATTAGAATTCCCGCGCCGCGGTCGCGCCTGGCGCGACCGGGGACGTCAGTGGTGTGCCGGGAAGGCTGGTCGGCAGGAGGTTGTCTGCCGCCCATCGTGAGCACCGCCCAGAGCTTTCTCTTCTTCCTGATCCTGCTCGGCACCGCCGCCATCGGGCTGCGCCTGCTCTCGCGTACGACCCCGACGCTTCCCTACCCGGTCCTGCTTGCCGTCGGCGGCATCCTGATCGGCCTCATCCCCGGCCTCCGCCTGCCGCCGATCGGACCCGAGCTCATCCTTCTCGCCTTCGTGCCGGGCCTGGTGTTCGAGGCGTCGCTGTCGCTCGACCTGGCTGAGCTGTGGCGCCGGGTGGTGCCGGTCAGCCTCCTGGCCACAGTCGGCGTCATCCTGACCGTCGTCCTCATCGCCTCGCTTGCGCGCTTCGGCCTCGGCCTCGACTGGCCCAGCGGCTTCCTGCTCGGCTCCATCGTCGCCGCCACCGACCCGATCGCCGTGGTGACCCTCCTCCGCCAGCTGGGGGCGCCGCGCGGCCTCGAGGCCATCCTCGACGGCGAGAGTCTGTTCAACGATGGCACGGGTGTGGCGGTGTTCTCCGCGGTGCTGGGCACGATCGCGACCGGCCACCCCTCGGTGCTGGACGCCGGCCTGCGGTTTGCCTTCGTGACCGGCGCCGGGATCGCGATCGGGCTCGCGGCCGGCGCCGCGGCGGTGTCCCTGCTGCGCATGGTGAGGGAGGCCGAGCTCGAGATCCTGGTCACCCTCGTCCTCGCCTACGGCTCGTACCTCGCCGCCGACGCCGTTCATGCGTCGGGCGTGGTCTCGGTCGTCACCGCCGGCCTGGTCGTCGCCCGCTACGGCAGCCGGACCGGGCGGCTGCAGGGGACGCAGCTCCACGGCTTCTGGAACCTGCTCGCGTTCGTGCTCAACGCCGTCCTTTTCCTGGTGGTCGGGATCGCGCTTCCCGCGCAGCGGCTCGCGGCGGTCGCGGGCCTGGTCCTGGGTGCGTACCTGATCATGCTGGCCGCGCGGGTCATACCCGTCTACGGGCTGCTCGGGCTGGCCGACCCACGCGGCAGGTCCATCCCCTGGCGCTGGCGGCACATGACGCTCTGGGGGGGCCTGCGCGGCGCGCTCTCGATCGCGCTCGCGCTGTCGGTCGCCGCCTACCCGGGCGTGAACCCAAACGTGTCGGTGCTCGCCTACGGGATGGTCGTCCTTTCGCTGGTGGTGCAGGGGGGCCTCCTCCTGCCCGTGGCCGACCTGCTGCGGTTGCGCGGCCGTCCCGACTAACGTTTTCGGCGATGCGGTTGCGTGTGGGCATCGCGGTGGTCTTGATCCTGGCCGCCGTGGCGGCGGTCAACTACCTCCGGCCGATCCCGGCGGTCGCCGCCGCGCCGCTGCTGCCGGCCACGGACCTGGTGGAGGGAACCGCGCCCAGCCTGCCCTGGCCGTCTCGGGGAGCCGCCGCGGTCGGCGTCCCGGGCCTGGGGTTGATCGCGAGCTCCGGCAATGAGCAGGCGATCCCCGCGGCCAGCGTCACGAAGGTGATGACCGCGCTCGTGATCCTGCTCGACGCGCCACTCCCGGTCGGCGGCAGCGGCCCGAGCGTCACCGTCACCGAGGCCGACGTCCAGGGATATCAGAGCGATCTGAGCCAGGGACAGTCCGTGGTCAGAGTCGAGGCCGGCGAGGGTCTGACCGAGATGCGGCTGCTGCAGGGGATGCTGATCCCCTCCGCCAACAACTACGCCGAGATGGCGGCGCGGTGGAATGGAGCAGGCTCGATCGACGCGTTCGTGGCCAAGATGAACGCGCGCGCGGCGGCGCTGAAGATGACCCACACGCATTTCGCCGACCCGGCCGGCGCCTCGCCCCAGAGCGTCAGCACGCCGTCCGACCTCCTGATCCTGGGCATGGCGGCGATGAAGGACCCCGCTTTCGCATCCATCGTCGCCATGCCCCAGGTCGACCTGCCGGTGGCCGGCACCGTCTACAACGTCAACGGCGTCCTCGGGCAGAGCGGAATCGTGGGCATCAAGACCGGGTCCGGCCTGAACGCGGGCGCGAACTTCCTCTTCGCGTCGACGCAGTCGATCGACAACCACGACATCCTGGTCATTGGCTGCGTCATGGGCCAGCCCACCCTCGACGTCGCGTTTGCCACCGCGAAGGCTTTGATCGCGGCGATGTCGCCCGCCCTGCATGTGCGGCGTGTGATCGCGCGCAACCAGTCGGTCGCGCACTACACCACGCCGTGGGGCGCCGAGACAGACCTCGTGTCTCAGGTCGACCTCGACCTCGTCGAGTGGCCTGGCCTCGTGCTCCGCCAGCATCTCAACGCGGGTTCGATCGTGGTCGACCACCCGCTCCCGTCCGGCGTCCGGGAGGGCACGGAGCATGTCGCGCTGGGCGACTACGACCTCGACGTGCCGCTGGTCACGGCCGACCCGATCTACCCGCCCGGGCGGCTCTGGAGGCTGACGCGCGTTTCGTTCTGAGAGGCGCCGTTAACAAGTTGCGGGGGGCCGACGTTGTAACGAATCACCGGCTACCGACACCAAAGCGCAATGGCCACTTGCGCGCGCGTTGGCGCATAACCTGTCTCCGTATCCTGGGTTGGCCGTGGGGGAGGGCTCCGATCTCGAGGCGCTCCGGCATGGCGACGAGGGTGCCTTCGTCGAGCTCACGTCAAGACTTCACGGCCCGATGCTGAGGCTTGCCATGGCGTATGTCGGCGATCACCACGTCGCCGAGGACGTGGTCCAGGAAGCATGGCTGACGGCGATCCGCTCTGTCGACCGCTTCGAGGGCCGGTCGTCCCTGAAGACCTGGATCTCCGGCATCGTGATCAACCTGGCGCGCGCCCGCAGGCGGAAAGAATCGAGACTCGTGACCTTTACGTCGCTGCTGCGGGGCGAGGTGGGCCGTGGCCCCACCGTCGACCGGGCGCGGTTCGTGCGCGACGGCACCTGGCGAGAGCCGCCGCGGCGCTGGGAAAACATGCCGGAGGAGACCCTCCTCGGCAAGGAGACGCTCGCCAGGGTGGGGGTGGCGATCGACGCCCTGCCGGCCAAGCTCCGCGAAGTCATCGTCCTTCGCGACGTCAGCGGTCTTGACAACTCGGCCGTGAGCGAGCTTCTCGGAATTTCCGCCGAGAACCAGCGCGTGCGCCTGCACCGAGCTCGAGCGGCGGTGCGCAAGGCGCTGGAGGACTACCTCGGATGAGGTGCATCGAGGTCGTCGAGCTGATGACCGACTATCTCGAGGGAGCGCTCTCCCCGCGCGAGCGCGACCGGTTCGAGGAGCACATCGCCGGCTGCGACGGCTGCCGGGCTTACCTGGGCCAGCTCCGAGTCGCTCTGCGGGTGATGAGCGGGCTCGCCGCCGAACCTGTCCCCGCTCGCATCCAGGAAGAGCTCGTCGCGGCGTTTCGAAACTGGAAATCGGGCAACGTCTGACGTACGCGTAACGACTCGGACGCAAGGGGCACTAAAGGGCGACGGGCGGCGTGGGCGGCCCGAATGCGGGGTCATGCGCCTCAGGAGGAGATCTTGCGATTCGCTCTTCGCGCGACCGGGGCCATCGTGCTCGCGGTCATCATGTTCGGTGCGTCGTTCGCCGCAGCCTCGGCCTCGGACGTGACTGGCCACGTCTACGTCAACGACAACACCGCGGGACAGAACACCATCGCGGCGTTCGAACGCCACATCGACGGTTCGCTCAGGCCATTGCCGGGCTCACCCTTTGCCGCGGGGGGCGCCGGCACAGGCACAATCGTCGGTTCCCAGGGCGCCCTCCAGGCGAGCGCCGACGGGCGATATCTCCTCGCTGCGGACGCCGGGAGCAACCAGATCTCCGTGCTGCGCATCGCCGCGGACGGCGCGCTGTCTCCGGCCTCGGGCAGCCCATTCAGCTCCAACGGCTACGAGCCCGTGAGCATCGCGGTGCACGGAAGTCTCGTGTACGTGGCGAACGAAGGCAACAAAACGACCGGAAGCGGGAGCAACTACACCGGCTTCCGGCTCAACCCGGTCGGCCGCCTGATCCCGATCCCGGGATCGACCGTTGCTCTGCCGAGCAGCGCGAACCCCGGTGACATTCTCTTCAACACGACGGGCGCGAACCTCATCGGGGTCGAGGTCGGCACCACCGACCCCTCGACGTTCTTGATCGACAGCTTTGTCGTCGGCACAAACGGGAAGCTGACCCCGGCCGCCGGCTCGCCTTTTGCCGCCGAGGCGGCGGGGCCCTTCGGCAGTGAGTTCTCCCCGGCCGACCCGACGCGCCTCTACGTCTCGAACGCCCACGGCGGCGCCGGCAACGGTTCTGTCTCGGCCTTCACCGTCTCGATTGCCGGTGCGCTGACATCCATCGCCGGATCTCCCTACCCCGACGGGCAGACCGCACCATGTTGGGTCGAGATCTCACACGACGGCGCCTACCTCTTCACCGTCAACACAGGCAGCACGTCCATCTCGAGCTACCGAGTCAACGCCGATGGATCGCTCAGCTACGTCGCCACAACCACGTTCAAGAGCGGAGCGGGCATCCGGCCGTTCGACGCCCGCCTCGACCAGGCAGGGACAAATCTGTACGTCGTCGACGCGGCGCTCGATGCGGTCAGCGGCTTCGCTGTCAGTGGCGGCTCACTCACAGAGCTGGCTGGATCACCCTTCGCCCTGCCCGCGGGAGCCACTCCGTTTGGCATTGTCACCAACTAGTCACGACCTTCAACGCGGCGGCCTGCGGGCCGCCGCGTCATGCGCGATACTCAGCGGCTGATGGGGTTCGTCTCGCGAGGGTTCCGCGGCAAGCGGCGTGACACCGCGTCGAGCTCTCGAGTCCCGCCCGGGCAGTACGTGGTGACCGATTTCCCGGTCCTCTCGGCCGGGCCGACGCCACGCGTCGAGGTCGACCAGTGGACGTTCTCCATCGAAGGCGAGATCGACGAGCCAAGGCGCTGGACCTGGAAGGAGTTCCAGGCCCTGCCCACGGAGACGGTCACCAAGGACATCCACTGCGTCACCAAGTGGTCGAAGCTCGACACGAGCTGGAAGGGCGTCAGCGTCGACACTCTGATGGAAGGCGTGGAGACGGCTGCCGAGTTCACCACCATCTACTCCGACGGCGGCTACACGACCAACGTGCCGCTCGACGACATCACCGGTAACAAAGCGTGGGTGGTCTACGAGTTCGACGGTCAGCCGCTGCAGCCCGAGCACGGAGGGCCCGTGCGCTTTCTCGTCCCGCACCTTTATTTCTGGAAGAGCGCCAAGTGGGTGCGCGGCATCCGGCTCGAGAAGGACGAGCATCCCGGCTTCTGGGAGTCGAACGGCTACAACATGTACGGGGATCCTTGGCGAGAGCAGCGGTACTGGGGAGACTGACCTGGCAGTTCGGCACCCTCGCCGAGATCGTCCGGGAGACGCCGCGGGTTTCGAGCCTCTTCTTCGACGTCCCTGAGTGGCCCGGGCATCTCGCCGGCCAGCACGTCGACGTGCGCCTCACCGCGGACGACGGGTATCGGGCCGAGCGAAGCTACTCGATCGCATCGGCGCCCCAAGACAAGCGGCTGGCGCTGACGGTGGAGAGACTCGACGACGGCGAGGTGTCGCCCTACCTGGTCGGCGAGCTGCGCGCCGGCGACAGGCTCGAGCTGCGTGGCCCGATCGGCGGCTACTTCGTGTGGCGGGGCGACGAAGACCGGCCGCTGCTCCTCATCGGCGGCGGATCCGGCATCGTGCCGCTCATGTCGATGCTGCGGCACCGGGGGAGGATCGGCAGCAAGACGCCGGCCCGGCTCCTCTTCTCGTCGCGCACGCTGGCCGACGTCATCTACCGCGAGGAGCTCGAGCATCTGGGCGCGGCGGGCGACGGCCTGCGGGTCGTGCACACCCTGACTCGCGAGAAGCCCGCCGGCTGGACCGGCTACACGCGCCGCATCGACGAGGCGATGCTGAGGGAGGTCGCGTGGCCGAACAAGGACTCGCCCGCCGTGTTCGTCTGCGGCCCGACCCCGTTCGTCGAGGCGGCGGCCTCGCTTCTGGTGGCGATGGGGCACGACGCGCGCTCTATCAAGACGGAGAGATTCGGAGCGACAGGAGGATGACTCAGGTGCAGGACATGAAACTCGACGGTAATGCGATCGCCGGTCTCCTTCGCGAGATCTTCGCCGTGGAGATGACGACGGCGCGAGGCACGTGCGCGTCGTGCGGAGCTGTCAACGAGGTTGGGCGTGTGGAGGTCTACATCCACGCGCCGGGCACCGTCGTCCGCTGCCCGGACTGCGAGCAGGTGTTGATGCGGGTCGTGCACGGCCGCGGACGCTACTGGGTCGATATGACAGGCGTCCGCTGCCTCGAGTTCGCCGAAAGCTAGGCGCCCGGCTTCCTCATCGCCCAGGGGCCGAACTTGATCGCCCCGACCAGCATCCACACGAACATGCCCAGGCTGGCCAGGGCCAGCAGCTCGCTGACCACGACGGCGCCGATCGGAACGGGTGAGGTCGACGGCTTCATCAGGGTGCCGATGTCACCCAGCGCGCTCAGGCCGCCGAGGCCGAACAGCACGAGGGCGGCCCAGAACATCCACCGCCAGCCGAGGTAGCTTCCCACCGCCGCGACAAGCTGGAGGATCCCGATGAAGATCACGAAACCGATCGAGACGCCGATCGACACGTTGACGATCGCGTCCATGTCCGTCCCGGCCGGAAACTGAGTCCCCTGCGCCTGCAGGGCCCGGAGCATGGTGTCGTGATTGACGAACAGGAGCGTGGTGACCACCGAGTAAACGGTCGCGACGACGAACAGCGCGGCCGCGCCCAGCTGCATCGGCCGGGTCCACGAAGTCGCTTCGCGCACCCCGCGAGGGATCGGCACCCACTGCGTCCCGTCCCACCGGAACTGGCCGTCCTGCGAGACCTGTCCGACGGCGACGTTTGGCTGCTCGCTCAACCCGGCGCTAGAGTAGCGTCCGCAACATGGCTACAGAAGGTAGCCGCAGCGACCCGGAGGAGCCTTCCGACCGTTGAGCACTTGGACGTTTGTAAGAAAGCATTCCCGAGAGGGGGAAGGTTCCTTGCCTGTACATCCGCCGGTACAGCTCCAGTTGCGCGGTTGGTTCGACGCCGTCATGGCCCTTGGTCTCAAGGTCAAGGACCGAGAGGCGCGGGCGCACAACCTGCGCGTCGCCCGGCTGTGCGTTCACATCGGCCGCCAGCTGTCGATGAGCGCGCACGAGCTGCGGGTGCTGGCGCGCGCCGGGCTCATGCACGACATCGGCAAGCTCGGCATCCCGGACAAGGTTCTCGGCAAGCACTCGCCTCTGGACGACGCCGAGTGGGCGCTCATGCGCGCCCACCCCGAGATGGGCCTGACGCTGCTCGACCGCGCCGGGCAGTCGTCGCGCGAGGTGCTCGCGGTGCTGTATCACCACGAGCGTCTCGACGGGAGCGGCTACCCGTACGGGCTGAAGGCAGAGGGGATCCCCATCGAGGCGCGCATCGTCGCGGTCGCGGACACCTACGACGCGCTGACGTCGGACCGGCCCTATCGCAAGGCGTGCAGCCAGGCCGAGGCGCGCCGCGTCCTCGTCGAGGAGGCGGGCTCCCGGCTCGACGCGAGGGCCGTGTCCGCTCTTTTCCTGGCCCTCGACGACGACCTCACCAGGTTCGACATCAACCCGCGGAGGGCCCTGGCCTACTAGCCTGAAAGGGTGAAGTTCGGCGTCGCGATCTTCCCCACGGACTACGCGATCTCGATGACCGAGCTCGCGCCCGCGGCGGAGCAGCTGGGCTTCGAGTCGCTGTGGGTCGCGGAGCACT
>VBJE01000177.1 GCA_005879675.1 Chloroflexota bacterium | reverse complement strand
GTGCACCAGGGAGAAGAGGCGGGGTTCGACGAGGTCGGCGTGCTTTCGGGCGGCCTCGCGCAGTGGTTCGAGGATGACGCCCTTCGGGAGCGCCGACGGAAGGATCAGCTTCTGGCCGTCCAGGTGCTCGAGCTTCGAGTACTGGCCAGGGTCCAGCCGGCTCACGTCCGTGCGGCGCCACTCCTCGTCCGTCTTGGTTGGTGCCGGCAGGCTTTCGTAGCTCGCCAGCGCCTTGCGGCGGACGTCGCGCAGCCAGCCCGGTTCGCCCTGGAGCTGGTCCAGGGTCTCCGCGTTGATGGCCATGGCTACCCTACCGAGCCCTCCATCTCGAGCTGGATGAGCCGGTTGAGCTCGACCGCGTACTCGAGCGGAAGCTCCTTGGTGAACGGCTCGATGAAGCCGTTGACGATCATCGTCTCCGCCTCGGCGCGGGGGATGCCGCGGCTCATGAGGTAGAAGAGCTGCTCGTCGCTCACCTTGCTGACCGTGGCCTCGTGGCCGAGGGTCACGTTCTCAGCGTCGACGTCGTTGTAGGGGTAGGTGTCGCTGCGCGACTCGTCGTCGAGCAGCAGCGCGTCGCACTTGACGAACGACTTGCAGTTGTTCGCGCCGGGGTAGATCTTGATGTGGCCGCGGTACGAGGTCCGGCCTCCGCCCTTGGAGATCGACTTCGAGGTGATGGTCGAGGTCGTGTTCGGCGCGACGTGGATCATCTTGCCGCCGGCGTCCTGGTGCTGGCCCTTGCCCGCGAAAGCGACAGAGAGCACGTCGCCCTTGGCTCCGGGCTCCATCAGGTAGACGGAGGGGTACTTCATAGTGATCTGGGACCCCAAATTTCCGTCGACCCACTCCATCGTCGCGTCGGCATACGCCATCGCGCGCTTGGTCACGAGGTTGAAGACGTTGGTCGACCAGTTCTGGATCGTCGTGTAGCGGCAGCGAGCGTCCTTCTTGACGATGATCTCGACCACCGCCGAGTGCAGCGAGTCGGTGGTGTAGATGGGGGCGGTGCAGCCCTCGATGTAGTGCACGAACGAGCCCTCGTCGCAGATGATCAGGGTCCGTTCGAACTGGCCCATGTTCTCAGCGTTGATGCGGAAGTATGCCTGCAGCGGGATGTCGACCTTGACGCCCTTCGGCACGTAGATGAACGACCCGCCTGACCACACAGCCGTGTTCAGCGCGGCGAACTTGTTGTCCGCCGGCGGGATCACCGTCCCGAAGTACTCCTTGAACAGCTCCGGGTGGTCGCGCAGGGCGGAGTCGGTGTCGGTGAAGATGACGCCCTTCTTGGTCAGCGACTCCTGCAGCGAGTGGTAGACCACCTCGGACTCGTACTGCGCGGACACGCCGGCCAGGAACTTGCGCTCCGCCTCCGGCACGCCTAGCCGGTCGTAGGTCGCCTTGATGTCCGGCGGCAGCTCCTCCCACGTCTTCGACTGCTTGTCGGTGGCCTGGAGGTAATAGAAGATGTTCTCGAAGTCGATCACGGAGAGGTCCGCGCCCCACGTGGGCATCGGCTTCTTGCGGAAGATCTCGAGCGAGCGAAGACGCATCTTGGTCATCCACTCGGGCTCCTTCTTCATCCACGAGATCTCCTTGACGATCTCGGGGTTCAGGCCGCGCTTGGCCTTGAAGACGAAGTCCTCGGGGACGAAGAACCCGTACTTCTCCTTGTAGTCGGAGCCGACGTCGATCTTGGGTACGGATGCCATCAGGTCGTCACCTCCTGCGGCTGAGCGGGCTCTTCTTTGCCCCACTCCGCGTAGCCGGTCTTCTCGAGCCGGTCCGCGACCTCGGGTCCGCCGGACAGCACGAACTTGCCGTCGACGAGCACGTGGACGAAGTCCGGCTTGATGAACTCCAGGATGCGCGTGTAGTGGGTGATGATCAGGATGCCGAGGTCGGGTCCGCGCATGCGGTTGACCGCGTCGGCGACGAACTTGATCGAGTCGATGTCGAGGCCCGAGTCGGTCTCGTCGAGGATCGCGATCTCCGGCTTCAGCATCGCCATCTGCAGGATCTCCGCGCGCTTCTTCTCGCCGCCCGAGAAGCCGTCGTTGATGTAGCGCGGCAGGAACGAGTCGTCCATGTGCAGCACCTCGAGCTCGCTCTTGAGCATCGAGCGGAAATCCTTGGGCGAGATCTGCTTGGACTTGTCCTTGCCGTCGTATCCGCGCTTCGCGTTGAGCGCTGTGCGCAGGAAGTTGGTCATCGAGATGCCCGGGACGACGACCGGGTACTGCAGCGCGAGGAACATGCCAAGGCGAGCCCTCTCGTCTGGCTCCAGCTCGAGCACGTTCTGTCCCTTGAAGGTCACCTCGCCGCCGTCGACGGTGTAGCCCGGGTGCCCCATCAGCGTGTGCGAGAGGGTCGACTTACCCGAACCGTTCGGGCCCATCACAGCGTGGACCTCGCCCTTGTCGATCGCGAGCGAGACCCCCTTGAGGATCTGCCGGCCCTCGACGCTGGCGCGAAGGTCTTTGATCTCGAAATCAGCCAACTCTCTTCTCGCTCTCCTTGATCACGTATGTGCAGTCGTCCGCGGACTCCGCCATCCACGTCGTGCGCGCGATGTCGGTGCCGAGAAGCCGCTCGTACATCTGCTGCTCGTTGATGCACGGCAGCCCCGTGCGGGCCGCGACGTCCTGGATGGGGCAGTTGCAGTGTCGGATGGCGAGCCCGCCGTCCGCGACCTCGACCACCTCGGCCATGTGGCCGTGCTCGGTGGCGAGGCGGGCAAGCTCGCGGACGCGCGCCTCAAAGTCTAGGCCCGCCAATCGTGGGGCGTACTCGGCCTCGAGGCGGGCGGCGCGCCGTGCGAAGAAGTCGCGCAGCTGCTGCTGGGTCATGAAGTCGACCAGCTCGGCCGTCAGCTCGCGGTGACCGTCGGGGAAGTGCTCGCTCGCGGCGGCGGTCAGCTTGTAGACGTGCTCCGGGCGCCCACGCCCGGCCGCCTCAGCGGAGCTGACTGTCGCCAGGCCCGCTTCCTCGAGAGCCTCCAGGTGCCTCAGGGCGCCCTGCTTCGAGACTTCGAGATGAGCCGCGATCTCGCCTAGAGTGGCGTGGCCACGGGTCTTCAGAAAGGCGAGGACGATGTCCCGCTTGGAGTCCACGAAACTGATTCTAGGAGTTTCTCAACAATCATGTTGAAATATCTGCCGGCCCGGGCCGCGGCCGTCGTCGCGGCCGGGTGGATCGCCCTGGCGCCCGCCACGGCGACGGCCGCCGGCGCGACGTGGGAGCAGTGGCACGCGATCAAGGGCGTCATCGACATCGACGGCCCGCGAAGCGACGGCAACTTCATCGTCGCCGGGTCCGCAGCCCTCTACCTGCTCAGCCCCAACGGGGAGGAAAAGGAGTTTGCGCGCGGGCCGGGCGGCTACCGCGAGGACCCAGGCACCGAGGCCTACCTCGCCAACTCGCCCGGCGGCGAGGTCACGGCGGCCGGCTGCTCCTTCACCCGCGACGAAACGTTCATCCTGCGCCTGCACGTGCCGATCGGGATCACCCGTGTCAGCGCCTCGGGCGAGGACTCCGGGTCCTTCGCCAACCTGACCGGGTCGCTCAACGGGATCGCCTTCGACAGCACAGGATCGTTCGGCCATCGCCTGCTCGTGAGCAGCGCCTCCGGCGGCAAGGCCGTGATCTTCGCGGTCGACTGCAATGGCGCGGTGACGGCCGTCACCCGCGCCGCGCCTGCGCTGGAGGGAGGCCTGGCCGTCGCGCCATCCACCTTTGGCTCGTTCGCCGGCGACCTGATCGCGCCCGACGAGAACAGCGGCAAGATCTATGCGATCGCCCCCGACGGCAAGGTCACCGTGCTCGCAAAGCCGTCCCTGGCGACGGGCGCCGACACCGGCGTCGAGGGTGTCGGTTTCGTACCGCCCGGGTTTATCGCCCGAGGCGGCTTTGCCTACTTCGCGGACCGCGCCACCGCCGGCAGCCCGCATCCGGGCAGCGACAGCATCCTTCGGGTCAGCTCCACCGACGTAGCGGCGGCCGGCGTGCGTGATGGCGACATGCTCGTCGCCACCGAGGGCGGCGCTTCGGTCATCGCGGTCCGGTGCGAGACCGCGTGCAGCGTGATCCCCGTGATCGCGACTCCCGGCAAGGCCCACGGGGAGGGGCACATCGCGTTCTCGGTCAACTCGCCGCCGCCAGGCCCGACGCCTCAACCCGTGGCCCGCACCACCCCGCCCGCGATCTCGCCCGCCGTTGTGGACTTCATCGGCACGTGGGGCGTGCCCGCCCTGGTCGGCGCGCTCGTGCTCGTTTTTCTCGCCGGTCTTGGGGTGCAGGCATTCCAGCGTCGTGCGAAGTGATGGCCTAGCCGACCGCATCCTGCTGCTGGGCGCACGCGGCGCGCGCGCCTTCGCCTTCGGGTTCTCGGCGGTGCTGCTCGGCGTGCACCTGGAGCGCGACGGCCTGTCGCCGGCGGAGATCGGGGTGACGCTCGGCATCGGTCTTGCGGCCGCGTCCCTCACCGGGCTCGGCTCAGCCCTGCTGGCCGGGCGCATCGGCCGCCGCCGCACGCTTTTCCTGATCGGCGTCGCCATGGCGCTGACCGGGGTGGACCTGGCGCTGTCGCGGCAGCCCGCCTTGCTGTTGCTGTCCGGGCTTACCGGCATGCTGGGCGCGGCAAGCGTCGACTACGGTCCGTTCGCCGCGGTCGAGCAGGCGGTGCTTGCTGAAACGGCCACGCCGGGTGGTCGCAACCGGGCTTTTGGCCGTTACTCGCTGACCGGCGGCCTGTTCAACGCCGCCGGCGGCCTCTCGACGGCCTTCTTCGCGGGCACGCGCGCGTTCTTCCTCCTCTATTTCCTCATCTATGCCGCGATCGGGTTGCTGACCGCCGCTCTCCCGCTGGCGATGTCGTCGCGGGTCGAGGGCGAGCCCGCGCCCCGGGTGTTCGGCTCGTTCCGGCCGCTCGCCGGCCTGGCCGCGCTGTTCGCGCTCGACTCGCTCGGCGGCGGATTCGTCGCCAACGCCGTCATCGCCTACTGGCTGCACGCGCGGTTCGGCGCCGGTCCCGAGCTCCTGGGCCCGATCTTTGCCGGCGTGGCGATCCTGCAAGCGCTGTCGTACGAGGTCTCGGGCCGCCTCGCCGACCGCATCGGGCTCGTCAACACCATGGTTTTCACCCATCTGCCGAGCAACATCCTTCTCCTGCTTGTGGCCTTCGCCCCGAGCCTGCCGTGGGCGGTGGGCCTGCTCCTCGCGCGCTTCGCCCTGTCGCAGATGGACGTGCCGGCGCGGCAGGCGTACATCGTCTCCATCGTGCCGCCCGGAGAGCGGGCCGGAGCGGTGGCAATGACGGGCGCGGTGCGTGGCGTGGCGATGTCCTTCGGGCCGGCGCTCGCGGGCGTCGCCATCGGCGCCGCGGCGTTCGGCTTTCCTTTCTTCGCGGGCGGCGGATTGAAGGTGATTTACGACATTGCCCTCTACGCCGGCTTTCGCAACCGCCGCGCCGAACACGAGACTTAGCGCGTGGAGGAGCTCGAGGTTTCCGAGATCGAACGGCGGATCGCCGCCATCAGGGATCGCATGCGGCCTCTCGAAGAGGACCTGGCCAAGCTTCGGAGCGAGCGCGACATCCTGCTGACAGAGCTCCGCCGGCGGCGGAGGTTGACCGAGCGAACAAGCCGCGCCGACCTCAAGGCGGCGATGCGAGAGGGCAAGTTTCCAACCGTTGCCGAGCTGGTGGCGGGGAGCGACGCCGGGTCCCTGGACGACTACGTGTACAACCTCAAGACCGGCGGCGAGGTGCGGCTGGGGTTCCCAGGATCCCGGACCCAGAGCGTGACCTTCACCGACGGGGTGCAGGCCGCCCAGGCCTCCGACCTGGCCGAGGCCGCCCGCCTGTATGCCGCCGGATGGGAGCTCGGAAGCCCGGGCCGTCCGGGCGTCCGGGTCCACTTCCCAGGCACACGTCAAGAGAGATTGATTTCGGCCGACGACGTGTATGCTCGGCCCGGCGACCGGGGCTCAGGGTGAGGACGTTGAGCAAACACCCCAATGATCGCTGTCGAACGTCCGCCCGCCGCGGAACCCAATACGGCGCCCCTGGCGCCTCTCAGACCGCGCCCGCGCAGGCGCCTCTGGTCTAGCCGGCTCTCGGCGTCGCTGCTCGTCCTGACCCTGACGGCCTCGCTTGGCGGGGGCGGCCTGTTCGACCTGGGCAGCGCCTATTCGCTCCAGGCCCGCGCCGAGGCGCTCCAGGCCCGCTGGTCGTACATGCTCGACAACGGCATCCCCGGCGCCGACCTGGCGCCCCTCATTTGGCAGTGGAGGCAGAGCCAGGCGTCCAGGCTGATGGGCGCCGGCGCGATGTTCTGGCTGCCCGGCGGAGCGGACTCCGTCGCGCGCTGGCAGGAGGAGACGGACGCCATCTGGGCAGGGGACCTGAGCCGGTTCCGGTCGGACGCCCGCCTGTCGGAGCAAGCGCTGCACAACGCCCTGGCCCCCGAGACGCACGTCCAGCGCCGCTCGCGGCTCGACGCCTTCGCCGAAGCGACGACGCCCCTCGACTTCGCGACGCTGCGGGACGAGTGGGCGATCGAGGCGCGCCTGGTGCCCGTCGACCGGCGCATCGCCGCCTCCGTCTCCGCGGTGTCGGGGCAATCGCAACAGGCGCGAAAGCTGGGCATCCGCAGCGACCCCGCGAGCGAGGTCATCGCGCGCGCCGGCGTCTACGCCAACCTCGCCCCGCTCGAGCGCATGGCCCGCGCCGAGCTCCTCACGCGCACTTTGCTCGGGTTGCAGCAGAGCCTCCAGGGGCGGATCGCCGCCGCCACGCTCGCGCAGCAGGGTTTTCAGCGAACATCAGACGAGATCTCGCTGGCCTCGCTCTACGGGCTCGACATCGCGTCGTGGCAGGCCCGGGTGGCCGCCAACAAGGACAAGTTCGGCAAGGCGCTGACGCCGGCCGAGTTCAACTCCATCACCGCGGACCTGAAGCAGGTGGCCGCGAGCGCCGACCACGCGATCTACGTCGCCCTGAGCCAGACGCATGTCATCTCGGGGGTGGCGTTCATCTACCAGAACCATCCCCTCAGCTGCGAGGAGGCGGCGACCTCGATGGCCCTGAGCCACCAGGGCATCCACCTCAGCCAGGACCAGATCCTGCACGAGATCGGCGCCGACCTG
>VBJE01000372.1 GCA_005879675.1 Chloroflexota bacterium | reverse complement strand
GCCCTTGGTCTTTACCCGACGACGCTGTTGATCGCCGGCCAGATCGGCGCCGGCCCGATCAGCCCGGGCCCCTAGCCTCTCAGTCTCTCCACGGCGGTGGCGAAGCGCCGCTCGCGCGTCTCGCGCGTCTTCGCCTCCTCGAGGCCGCGCGCCATCTCCTTCTTGTTCGTGTAGGAGAGCTTTTCCCATGCGGCCGCAGCCTTCTTGTCGCGGGCGATCACCTTCGCGAGGTCGGGCGGGGGTTGCACGGTTCGCGGCGCGGTGTCGAGCTCGATCTCGACCGTGATCGTGTCGCCTGGCTTGACGCCGGCGGCCTCCTGGATCGACTTCAGCACGCCGAGGCAGTACGTGCCGTCGCCCATCGGCATCAGCGAGCCGCGGTAGGGCTGGCCGGCGATCACCGCCTGGACCTTGGGCATTCCCTTCAACCCCATCTTCGCCGCCACGTCTTTGGGCACCGGGACCAGCGTCCCGCCGCCGCCTCGTGGGGTGGGCGTGAGGACGCCTTTGAACCTGGCCATCGCCGAGATTCTAGGCCGGGATCGACGCGCCTTTGGGGTGCGGGCGCGGATACGGCGCGGGCCGAAAATCCGCGAAGGCCGGCTGAAACGTCACGCCGAAGAACTGGTTCGCGCTCGCGCCCTGAGCTGCGGCCGCGTCATTGAGGGCCTGAGGCGCCATGGCGCCGTCGTCCCACCTGCCGGTGTCGAGACGCTTGAGCAGCACCTCGAGCGCCGCGATCGTCTCCCCGGGCGTGAATGCGCAGTGGCCGGCGCGGTGGACGAAGACCTGGCGCAGCAGGCCGCTCTTCCCCGCCGCCGCCACCACGTTCGCGTACGCGCCCTCGTTGGGCGGGATGACGAGCCCGTCGCCCGTGGTGTGGAGGGAGAGAACCGGCACGCCGAGGTCGCCGTCGAAGCTGATGTTGCGCTCGAGGTAAGCCACCGCCGAGGCGTCCGGTGTGATCGTCGCGCCCGCGTTCAGCGTCCGCAGGTCCTTCGCCAGGTCGAGCCCGGCCTGGGCGTACAGCGCCCCGACCTCGGCGGCGTCGGGCGACTGCGCGAGCAGCGCGACGTAGTTGACGCCCACGTTCCATGACGGGTTGCCCCCGGCGCGCTGCTCCAGCTCCTTGCGGTACGCGAAGGCGAAGTTGAAGTCGACGCGTGACTCCCACTGCATCTGCGCGGCCGCCTGAGCGGCGTAGTCCGAGGCCGGCGGCTCGGCCTGCCGAGGGTCGAACCAGCCGGGCAGGTCGATGAGGGCTCCTACGAGCGCAAGCCGCGCGCGACCCTGCAACGTGGCCGCCGCGGTGTTGAAGAGCTGCGTCGCCAGCTGCCGGTTGGCATCCGCGTCGGCGATGTGCGTCAGCTGCAGCGACGAGCTCGGCGCGAGCAAGGTCTTGAAGGCGTACGCGGAGTCGAGCTCGGCGTTCCAGGTCGCGATGCCGCCGGAGAGGACGCCGCAGAGCGGCATCGCGGCCGCGAAGGCCGGCGGTGATGATGCCGCCGAGGGACGCGCCCCACGCGATCACCCGCGTCGGCTTGCCGATATGGGTGCTGAAGTAGTCGAGCAGCGCCATCTGGTCCTTGAAGGCGTCCTCCAGCGCCCAACCGGTCGAGCCGTACGCCGACCCCGCCGCGGCGTACCTGTGCTCCAGCAGCCAGTTGCGCACGAAGTCGACCGGCGCCGCCTGGGCGCCATTCGGGCCGCCCGGGGCGACGTAGCCGTGGCTGTACAGGAAGAGCGTGCCGTTCCAGCCCGCCGGCACGTCGATCTCATAGGAGGCGCCATCCAGGGCTCCGGTCAGGTTCTGTGGCGTGGGGTTTGCCCCCTGCGGCCTTGTCGACTGCGAGCAGGCGACCAGGACCACGACAGCCAGCAACCCGGCGGCGGTCCTAGATATTGGAGCGCCCCTGTCCGCCATCGACGGCAATGCTCGCGCCCGTGACAAGGCTCGCCTGGCGCGAGCAGATGAACGCGACCACGTTGGCGACCTCTTCCACGGTTCCGAAGCGGCCCAGCGGCATCTCCTGGCGAACGAAGTCCGCGATGCCGTCCGGGTCCGCCTGCCGGCGGCGGTGCCAGCCACCGCCCTCCCACAGGATCGAACCGGGGGCGACGCCGTTGACGGTCACGCCTTTCGCCGCGACCACGCGCGCGAGCGACTTCACCAGGCTGATCTCGGCCGCCTTGGCCGCGTTGTACGCCGGCGCGCCGCCGGCTTCGCGGCCGTACACGGACGTGATGACCACAACCCGCCCCCATCCCCGCTCCACCATCCCGGGTAACACGAGCTGGGTCATGCGCGCGCTGACGATGACGTTGCCCGCGAAAGCCGCCTCGAGCTCGGCCGGGCCCGTGTCCTCCCACGACGTGCCCGCCCGCGCGCCGTAGTTGTTGACGAGGATCTCAACCGGACCGAGCTGGTCCTGCGTCTCCTCCACCGACCTCTTGCAGCCGTCCACGGTCGTGACATCGGCGGTGACACCAAGACCTTGCAGCGACTCCGCGACTTTCTCGACATCTTGCTTCGTCCGCGCGACGACCGCTACGCGGGCGCCTTCGGCCGCGAGGGCCTGGGCGATCGCGAGACCTATCCCCCTGGTCGCCGCCGTGACGAGCGCGACCTTGCCCTCGATGCCGAAGTCCATTCGCGCATCCTAGTGACGTGCTGCCGCCCGCCGCGATCAACGAAGGCGACCCGGTCACGCCCCGGCCGTCGGCCACCGTGCTGCTGGTTCGGGGACGCGACCCCTGGCAACTCCTCTTGATGAAGCGTCCTGGCGGAGCGGACTTCGCGCCGGACGCCTACGTGTTCCCAGGCGGCTCGGTCCACGACGACGATCGGAGCTTCGAGGACGAGATTCGCGCTGCCGCGGTCCGCGAGCTCTTCGAAGAGGTGGGCATCCTCCTTGCCCGCAGAGGCAAATCGTTGGCGCGGGAGGCGGACTGCGATCGGGTGCGCGGTTTGACCATCGGAGGCACTCCGTTCGGTGCCGCCGTGCGCGAGCTTGGGCTGACGCCCGCGTTCGACC
>VBJE01000176.1:823-9450 GCA_005879675.1 Chloroflexota bacterium | reverse complement strand
GGGACCCACCTGAGCATGCTCAGGACAACCCACCCTCACCGCCCGGAGGGAGCACTGGGCGATAGTCCGGACTATCGGGCCTTTCCCACGATGAAAAGGGGGGTTAGTCCGGACTGTCGGGCGGTGGGCGGCCGTTGAACCTCATCCCGCCCGGCCTCATCGTTGCGGTGCTCCTCGTCCTCATCGTCTCCCAGCTCTGCTTCGCCTTCCTGCCCTACCGCCGTCGGGCGTACGTGCCGATCCTGGTCATGACCGCGCTTGGCTTTGCGCTGGGCCAGGGCTGGGACATCCTCGGCCTGCCGTCCATCCGCATGGGCGAGGCGAACGTGCTGCCGGCGGCGGTGTTCGCCGTCCTCCTGCAGCCCCTGGCGCGCTTCGTCCCCAGACCGAGCCGCGAACCAGAACCCGCGCACTTAAGATTGCGGGTGTGTTTGCGGCCGGGGCGCGGGGGGTATTCACAGGTTGAGCAGCCAGAGCTTCATGTGGATCGCGTTTGGGGTGGCCGCCCTGCTAGTGGCGCTCGCCCTGGCGGCGGTCCTGATCCGGCTGCGCGGCACGCTGGGAGCCGTGGAAGAGCTCCTCGACACTACCAATGAAGAGATGAAAGAGACGCTCCCCGAGGTGCGACAGACCATCGAGAACGTGAACGACATCACTTCCGGTGTGAACGTCGGGTTGCGCACGGGCGGCCGCGGGCTGTCCGCATTCGGTCGCGGCGTGAGCGCCGCGGCGTACGGCGTGAGGGTGGCGGGTCAGAGCCTTGTACGGACGGTTAAAGGAGGTTTCGGCGATGGCTGACGACAGAGACGGCGGCGGCGGTTTCGGCTGGTTCATCCTTGGCGGGCTCGTCGGGCTGGCGGTCGGCGCCTACATCGCGACCGGACCCGGCCGGGAGCAGATCGAGAGCCTGCGCACGAAGACGATTGAGCTGAGCGGGAGCGAGCCGGTACAGCGTGCCCGCGACGCGGCGCAGCGCGCGAGGACGATCGTGACGGACCCGGAGCACCCGGTCGGCAAGGCGATCCAGGACGGCGTGGCGGCGGCCAAGCGCAAGCGCGAAGAGCTCGAGACGGCCGCATCCCGCAGGATGCAGCGCGCGAGCACGAACCTGGAGGAGTAGCGGGAGGAGCATGGCGAAGCGCAACCTGGCCGAGCTGAAGATCCCCGCTTCTGCTGAGTTCATCCCCGTGGCCAAGCGCGTGGCCACGACGCTGGGAGGCCAGCTCGGCCTGAGCCTGATGGACCTGGACGAGCTTTCCATCGCGCTCACGCAGGCATGCGACAGCGCCATCGGCGCCGCCGAGGACCTCGGCACCCCCGCCGACCTCAAGCTCACATACTTCGCCACCAACAGGGCCCTGGTCGTCGACGTCGACCTGATGCCGACCGGTGCCGCGCTGCCGATGCCGGCGCATCCGCACGAAACTCACGTCGACCCCGAGCTGCAGCGGCTCGCGTACGAGATGATCCGCTGCTTCGTCGATGATTTCCGACCGGTCATCGAGCCGCGCACAGGACACGTGAGCTTCCGGATGGTCAAGCACCTGGCGGGCTGAACTTTTCGCTCCGGCTTAACTAATAGACATTGGCTGCAAGTTCGCCCACTCCGGGGCGGTTGCCCCGTGAGGAGCTGCGGGCGCTCCACCGGCGGTACAAAGAGACCACCGAC
The DNA here is from genome assembly GCA_005879675.1 of Chloroflexota bacterium. Lineage (GTDB taxonomy): Bacteria > Chloroflexota > Dormibacteria > Dormibacterales > Dormibacteraceae > 40CM-4-65-16. Next base: position 7,781 of record VBJE01000176.1, on the reverse strand, counting down.
CCCGCTGAGCGGGATCGCATACGCGCGCAGCTCGTCGACTCATATCACGACTTCGTCTACTTCCTGGCCCGCAAGTTCCAGAATCGCGGCGAGCCGCTCGACGACATCGTGCAGGTCGGGTACCTCGGCCTGATCAAGGCGATCGAGCGATTCGACCCCGACCTCGGCTACGAGTTCACCACGTTCGCCACGCTCACGGTTGCGGGCGAGATCAAGCGCTATTTCCGCGACAAGGGCACCGCCATCCGCTTTCCACGGCGTCTCCAGGAGCTGCATCAGTCGGTGCTGCGCGTCAACGAGCAGATGAAGAACGAGCTGGGGCGCGAGCCCACGGTCGGCGAGCTGGCGGAGCGCCTCGGCGTCACGCCAGACGACGTCACCGAGGCGATGGAGATGGGCCCCGCATACGTGCCCGTGTCGCTCGACCAGCCGATCGCCGCGGGTGACGGGCAGGACAGCCGCTCGATCGCCGAGCAGATCGGAGGCTCGGACCCGGAGCTCGAGCGCGTGGAGATGCGCGACGTCCTGGACCGCGCGATGGAGCACCTGACACCGCGCGAGCGGGCAATCATGGCCATGAGGTTCTACGAGCAGATGTCGCAATCCGAGATCGCGCGCCGGCTCGGCATAAGCCAGATGCACGTCTCGCGGTTGCAGCGGGCTGCGCTCGAGCAGCTGCGCAAGCACGTGCCCCAAGAAAGCGCGGGCTGAGCCGGACACTGGGGTGCCGCTGCTCGAGTCGGAGGCGCCGCGCGATCCCTACGTCCTCTTTCAGCGCTGGTTGCGCGAGGCGCAGGACGCCGGGGCGCCGCAGCCCGACGCGATGACCCTTGCCACCTATGGCGAGGAAGGGCCGGCGGCGCGAATGGTCCTTTTCAAGGGCCTGCAGGACGGCTCGTTCCTTTTCTATTCCAACTACGCGAGCCTCAAGGGCCGGGACATGACGTACGACCGCCGCGCCGCGCTCGTCTTCTACTGGTCAGTGACGCGTCACCAGGTGCGCGTCGCGGGTGCCGTGCGCAGGCTGGGTCGCGCCGCATCGCAGGAGTACTTCGCCACGAGACCAAGAGGCGCGCAGCTGTCGGCGCTGGCGTCGCGACAGAGCCGCGCCGTCCGTTCGCGCGAGGTGCTCGAGCGACGGGTGCTGGAGCTGGCGGCGGCGTATCCCGACGAGGTGCCGCTGCCCCGGGAATGGGGCGGGTACGCCCTGCGGCCGCGCTGGATCGAGTTCTGGGAGAGCCGCGAAGACCGCCTGCACGACCGCCTGCGCTACGTCCTCCGCAACAACGGTGCTTGGCGCTTCGAACGCCTCGCCCCTTAAACTCGATTGACCCCGTGACCGGGAACGAGATCCGCCGACGCTTTCTAGAGCATTTCGCGAGCCGGGAGCATCTGGTCCTGCCCAGCGCGCCGTTGGTGCCGCACGGCGACCCGAGCACGCTCTTCATCTCGGCCGGAATGCAGCCGCTTCAGCCCTACTACCTGGGCTTGAGCAAGCCGCCTGCGCCCCGCCTGGCCAGCGCGCAGAAGTGCCTGCGCACAGGTGACATCGAAGAGGTTGGGAAGACGGACCGCCACAACACCTTCTTCGAGATGCTCGGCAACTTTGCGCCGACGGGCGACTACTTCAAGGAGACGGCGATCCCGCTCGCCTGGGAGCTCGTGACCGGAGGCTTTGGCATGCCCGTCGATCGTCTCCGTGTCACCGTGCATCCGTCCGACGACGAGGCGTTCGAGATCTGGACGAGCAAGACCGCCATCCCGGCCGAGCACGTGACCCGGCTCGGCGACAACTGGTGGGGATTGGGGCGCGGACCATGCGGTCCCGACACCGAGATCTGGTGGGACCGAGGACGCGACGCGGGGTGTGGACAGCCGGACTGCTACCCGGACCACTGCGCGCGCTTCACCGAGTTCTGGAACCTGGTGCTCCCGCAGTACGACCAGAGGGCCGACCTCGTCGGGCCGCCGACGACCGCCGAGTCGATCCGGCGGGGCATCGCCGACGGCGCGCTGGTGCCGCTCGCGCACCCCGCCATCGACACCGGCATGGGGCTGGAGCGGATCAGCTTCATCCTCCAGGGCAAGGACAACGTCTTCGAAGCAGACGTCATCGCGCCCCTCGTCGAGTTCGTGCGCGAGCACAGCAAGAAGCCGACGAAGCTTTCGGAGCGGATCGTCGCTGACCACGTGCGCGCGGTCGCGTTCTGCATCTGCGACGGGGTCGTCCCCTCGAACGAGGGTCGCGGTTACGTCATCCGCCGCCTGGTCCGTCGCGCGGCGCTGCATGCGCGCAACATCGGCATGTCCGGTCGCCTTTCCGCCGGCGCGAACCGCACGGTGGCGATGTTCAAAGACCACTACCCGGAGCTGGCCGAGCGCGAGCGGTTCATCACCGAGACCATCGACGCCGAGGCGGAGCGGTTCGCGCGCACTCTCGAACAGGGCATGGAGCAGTTCGAGAAGATCGCAGGGCGTGGCGGAAAGACGATCTCCGGCGCCGACGCGTTCCGCCTCCACGACACCTTCGGTTTTCCGCTGGAGCTGACGCGCGAGCTCGCGTCTGAGCGCGGCCTCGCGGTCGATGAAGATGGGTTTCGCGCCGAGATGGGGCTGCAGCGCGAGCGATCGCGGCGAGCGATCCCGCACCAGTGGGCCCTGGCCAAGGAGATTCCAAAGTCGGAGTTCACGGGCTACCGCGAGCTGGCCACCGAGACAAGCGTCGTGTCGGTGCGCCGCGACGGAGCGAGCGTGCAGAGCGCAGGCGAGGGCGACCAGGTCGAGGTCTTCCTCGAGCGCACGCCCTTCTACGCCGAGTCAGGCGGCCAGGTCGGCGACACGGGCACGATCACGACCGCGAGCGGACGCGTCCGCGTCGAAGACACCCAGAAACCCATGGAAGGAGCCATCGCCCACCTCGGCACCGTGGTCACGGGCGAGTTGGTCGCGGGCGAGAAAGCCACCGCCGCGGTGGACGAGAAGCGCCGGCGCCAGATCATGCGCCACCACTCCGCGACGCACCTCCTCCACAAAGCGCTGCGCGAGACGCTGGGCGAGAGCGTCGTCCAGAAAGGCTCGTGGGTGGGCCCTGACCACACGACGTTCGACGTGCCTCTCAATCGGGCCATCAGCAGAGAAGAGATCGAAGGCATCAACCGCCGGGTGATGGACAAGGTGCGCGAGGCCCTTCCGTTCCACGAGAGCCAAAAGCCATATCGGGAGGCGGTCGCGCAGGGCGCGATGCACCTTTTCGAGGAGAAGTACGGGGACGTCGTGCGGGTGGTCTGCTTCGGCGACTGGACGTGCGAACTGTGCGGCGGCACTCACGTGAAGAACACCGCCGACATCGGCACCGCGGTGATCGTCTCCGAGTCGAGCATCGGCTCGGGGCTGCGACGCATCGACATGGTCGTCGGCGAGGCGGCGGACGAGCTCGTGCGCCGCGATCGCGAGATCCTCTCCGATCTCGCGAGGACGCTGAATGTGAGCCCCGAGCAGCTTCCGCAGCGCATCGAGGCGCTGCGGGGCCAGCTCAAGGAAACCCAGCGCGAGCTCGAAAAGGTCCGGCGGGCCCGAATCGGCGGCGATGGATTGTCGGTCAAGCACGGCAAGGTCGACTACGTGGCCCAGACGGTCGAGGCGACGAACGTCGACGAGCTGAAGTCGTACGCGGATCGCTACCTGGAGAAGGTCAAGTCCGGGATCGTAACCCTTGTCGCCGGCGACAAGTTTGTCATCAAGGTGTCGAAGGACCTGACCAACCAGTACGATGCCAACCGCCTCAAAGCCTATTTCGGAGGGAAGGGCGGCGGTCCGGCGCACCTGGTCAGCGGCACGCTGACCGTGCCCGCAGACGAAGCTTTCCAAAGGCTGGCTGAGGAACTCAAACCCTGATGGCGAAGTTCAAGTTCCTACGCAATCGCAGCGATTACTACAGGCACTTCACCGTGCTCGACATCGGCACCGACCTGATCAAGGTCCTGGTGGTGCGCCGGGAAGGGCCCGACGGCGAAGTGCTCGGTGTCGGCCGCGAGCCCCAGGCGCCTGCCGCCATGTCGGGCGGTGCGATCGCCGACCTCGAATCGGTGATCAGGTGCTGCAACCGCGCTCTCGAGGCGGCCGAGGACATGGCCCGCACGGTTCCGGGCCAGGTTGTGGTCGGCATCGCCGGCGAGCTCATCAAAGGCTTTTCCTCGACCATCGCTTATCCACGCGAGAACTCAAAGTCCCGCGTGCGCTCGGGCGAGATGTCGACGATGCTCCAGATGGTCCAGCGCCGCGCCCTGCGCGAGGCCCAGCACCTGCTGGAGATGGAACGCAGCTATGGCCAGCTCGAAGCGCGCCTCGTGCACTCCGCGATCACCAACGTGCGCGTGGACGGCTACCCCGTCACCAACCCGGTTGGGTTCACGGGCAAGAACCTCGAGGTCACCGTATTCAACACGTTCGCGCCGATGACGCACATCGACGCCGTCGAGACGGTGGTCCGTGAGCTCGACCTCGAGCTCGCGGCGGCGGTGGCCCAGCCATACGCCCTGGCGCGCGCATGCGCCAACGAGGAGACATGGGCGGAGGGCGGGATCTTCGTCGACGTCGGCGGCGGCACCACCGATGTCGCCCTCATTCGCGACGGCGGGGTGGAGGGGACGCGCATGTTCAACCTCGGCGGCCGAGCGTTCACCCGCCGCCTGGCACTGGCGTTTGGCTTGAGCTACGAGGAGGCCGAGGCGCGCAAGCTGCGGCACTCGGAGGGTCTGCTCTCGGCCGACCAGCACCGCCAGGTGTCGGAGCTGCTCAGCGCCGACGCCGAGGTGCTGCTCCAGGGCCTGGCCCTGAGCATCAAGGAGCTCTCGCGCGGCGAGCGACTGCCGACCAGCATCTATCTCTGCGGAGGTGGAAGCCTCCTTCCCGAGCTCACCCTCGAGATGGTGAAGAACAACTGGGCTGCCGGGCTGCCCTTCCCTCGCGAGCCGCGTGTGCGTCACCTCGTGCCGGCCGACGTGCGCAACCTCACCGACTCCACCGGGCAGCTCACCAGCCCCCAGGACATCGCCCCCATGGGGCTCGCCAACCACGCTTTGCGAACTGAAGCCGAGGAGCGCGATACGGTGAACACCGTCATGAGACGGGTCCTAAGCGCTATAAAGGTTTGACCAGACTCCCAGGAGACTTGCAAACGCCATGGCTATGAACCAGATCTACGTCGAAACAGAAGAGGAGATCCCGGAGCTCGTCGAGCGGCTTCGCCGCTACCACGGCGAGGACACGATGCTCGTCCTGCCCATGCGCTCGCGCATCGGGCAGAGCCGTTTCAACTTCCAGCTCCTCCGCAACTACTCGGCCCGGCTGGGCAAGCGGGTCACCGTCGTCTGCGACGACCCGGCGGTGCAGAGGATGGCCTCGGAGAGCGGCTTCCCCGTCTTCGGCGCCGTCGGCCCAGAGGGGCAGGGAATACCCTCGGAGTCCGAGTCGCCATCGACGGTCCGCAAGTGGTGGCAGCGCAAGACCAGCGTGGCGACGACCCACGTCGGTGTCGGCTCTCCGCGAAAGCTTCTGACCAAGACCGCGACCGAGCTCAGGCCCGGACGCTTCCTCCTGTACGTGACCGCGATCACGTTGATCGTCGTCGGGCTGTTCGCCGCGGCTGTGTTCGTGCCCTCGGCGTCGGTGACGTTGGTGGCGCAGGCTCAGCCATTCACGCAGAAGGACGTGGAGATCCAGGCCCAGCCGGGGAAACCGCCGATCAAAGTCCGGTCCGTCTCGATCTCGAAGTCGACGTCGCAGGGGTTCAAAGTGACCGGCTCGATCAACGTGCCGCTGGCGCCTTCGACGGGCCAGGTGGTCTACACCAACGACATCGCCGCTCCGAAGCCCGGGCAGTTCGGTTACGGATCACCTGGAATCCAGGTCAAGCGCGGCCAGAGGCTGATGAACACGAACCAGCTCGAGTTCGCACAGACGTCAGGTGACCTGATCGTGCCGTGGAAGGGGACGGCGACGGCGAACGTAGTCGCCGTCAATCCGGGCACAGTCGGCAACGTCGGCGATCACACGATCACGGTGATCGAAGGGAACCCGTTCGACAAGCTGACCGTCGCGAACCCGCAGTCGACCGGTGGCGGCACCGACCCGTCGTCGACGCCGCAGATGACGGTGGCCGACTTCGACGCCGCGCGCGCTCAGCTCGAGCAATCCCTGCACCAGTCGATCGCGCAGACGCTGGCCGCCGCGACGCAGTCCGGAGAGAAGCTGAGCGAGACGTTGATCTTCGGTGCGCCACAGTTCTCGACCGACCACCAGCCGAACGACAAGGTGCCAACCTTCACCGGCACGATGACGGTCACGGGCGAAGGAGACTTCTACACCGACGCCGATGTCGTCCAGGCATTCAAGACGTATCTCTCGCAGCGGGTCCCGAACGATCATCAGCTCCTGACCGAAAGCCCGATCCAGGTCTCTTACCGCCTGCTCAGCGCGGCCAAGGGCGGCTACCTGGTGTTCGTCGGCCAGACCTCGGCCTACGTGGCGCCGAAGCTCGACGAGGAGCAGATCCGCTCCCAGATCGTCGGCCGGCCGGTCGCCCAGGCGCGAATCTATCTCCAGAAGCTGCCGGTGAAATCGGTGGCCATCAAGGAGCAACCGATCGCCCTGCCTTTGATGCCCTTCCTCGACCGCCGGATCCAGCTTCACTACGTGGTCGAGTCGAACGCGCCGACCGCGGAGGCAGCGGCGCAGACCCAGGCGTCGCCTTCGCCTTCTTCGCCGTAAGGACGCCGCTTGAGGGTGCTGGCGGTGGATCCCGGTTCGAAACGAGTGGGGCTCGCCATCAGCGATCCGACCGCAACGATCGCTCAGGCGCTGGCGACGGTGCCGGCCGAACCACGCGAGACGCTGGTCTCCCGGCTGGCCAAGATCGCTGAAGAGCAGGAGGCGACGGCGATCGTGGTCGGGCTGCCGC
>VBJE01000176.1:0-796 GCA_005879675.1 Chloroflexota bacterium | reverse complement strand
CGAGCTGCGCCACACCTCCCGGCTGCCTGTCGAGCTGGTCGACGAGCGGCTCACGACGGCGGCGGCCGAGAGGTCCCTGGTCGAAGGCGGCATGCGCCGCAAGGCAAGACGCGCCAGCATTGACCGCGTGGCTGCGACCCTGCTCCTTCAATCGCATCTCGATCGCAAACGGTCATTGCTCCCGCCGCATTCGCGGCGGGGACCCCAGCGGTAGACGAGTTGTCTGGCAGTGAACAGGTCAGCCTGATCGACGAGGCGGGCGTCGAGCGGAGCTTCGTGCTGCACGACGCATTCGACGTCGACGGCGTCGCCTATTACCTGGTCGAGGACGCGAACGATGCGGAGCGGGTCCTGCTGCTGCGGGAATCCTCGTCGGGACTGGAGACCGTCGACGGCCCGGAGCTTGAGAGCGTGATGCGCGCCCTCGAAGAGGACAAGGTCGAATGAAGAAACTGATCGCGATCATCGTCGTGCTCGCGATCCTCGGCTTCGGCACGTCGCGTGCGCTCGACTGGTGGAACTTCAACGTGAACACGCCGATCTCCACGGACAGCCACAGGATTACGTTCCACATCGATCCGGGCGCCTCGCCGACGCAGATCGGAAGCGATCTCTACGACATGCACCTGATCCGCAGCACGATCGCCTTCGACATGTACACGCGGCTCACCGACGCAGCTCCCAAGTTCCAGGCGGGGGCATTCGTCCTCAACACCAACATGTCGCTCAGCCAGATCGTCACCGCGCTCCAGCACGGCCGGCCCGACGAGAAGACGATCACCTTCCCGGAGGGCTT
>VBJE01000371.1:2779-3353 GCA_005879675.1 Chloroflexota bacterium | reverse complement strand
CGCGTGCGGGACATGCTGGCCAAGGGCCTCGCGCTCGACAAAGACCGGATCGAGGTCCGAGCTGCTGACGTTGGCGGAGGCTTCGGGCCGAAAGGCCGCCGATATCCAGAAGACCTGCTGGTGGCGTGGGCCGCTCTCCAGCTTGGGCGCCCGGTGAAATGGGTGGCCGGGCGTGCGGAGGACAGCGCGTCGTCGGTACAAGCCCACGGCAGCATCTTTGACCTGGAGGTCGCCGCAATGCCGGACGGCACGCTACGCGGCCTCCGCGGGGTCCTCGGGCACGACGTCGGCGCGTACCCGTCGGTTGGCGCCCTGTTACCAGGTTCGATCCTGCGCAACATGTTGTGCGCCTACCGGCTGCCGGCGGTGGCATTGGAGATTCGTGACGTGTTCACGAACACAGCACCCACTGGAACTGTCAGGGGAGGAGGAGCGACTGAAGGCAATTTCGCCATCGAGCGGATGCTGGATCTCCTGGCAGCCCATCTGCGGATCTCTCCGGTCGAAGTGCGGTATCGCAACCTCATCACCCCGCAGGAACATCCATATCGGGTCAGCCTCAGCGGATACCGAA
>VBJE01000371.1:1929-2724 GCA_005879675.1 Chloroflexota bacterium | reverse complement strand
GCACGTGAACGACGGCCGCCTCCGAGGCATTGGTCTGGCGATTGGCGTCGAGCACGCTCCCGGCGTGTTCCGCGCCGAACCGGCGAGGATTCGCATCCGGGCCGACGGGATGGCGGAGGTCATCGTCGGGTCGAGCCCTCAAGGGCAGAGCCACGAGACCATGGTGGCTCAGGTTGCAGCGGACCGGATCGGGTGGCCGATCGACCGCATTTCCGTGACGGTGTCGGACACCACACTCATACCAGAGGCCGGGCCGACCGCCAGCAGTCGCTCTGCAGTCAACGTCGGCAACGCAGTCTCAGTAGCGGCGGCCGCTGCTCGACGCACCCTGCTTGAGATCGCGTCGGCGGCGTTGAAGCTCGACGTTCGGGAGCTCGAGCTCGATGATGGCTGGATCCGTCCGCGTCACGGGAACGCGCGGCCCGCAGCCGACTTCCTCGCGGGCCAGGATCTAGACGTCACGGAGATCTGGCATGCGAGTGGCGGCACGAGCCCCGCGAGCTGCCACGCGGTCCAGGTCGCAATCGACGGGCAGACCGGTGCGATCGAAGTCGAGCGATATGTCGTGGTGTACGACTCCGGAGTGGTCATCAACCCTCAGGTCGTGGAAGGGCAGATAGCGGGCGGCATCGTGCACGGCCTCGGCTACGCACTGCGGGAGGAGGCCGTCTACGAAGAGTCAGGCACGTTCCGAACGGCCACCTTTCGCGACTACGAGATCGCGAGTCCTCCCGATTCGGCATTTGAACAGGTGGTGGCGTCGACTCCAACCCGGACCGAGTCCAATCCAGAGGG
>VBJE01000371.1:0-1892 GCA_005879675.1 Chloroflexota bacterium | reverse complement strand
GCGCGACCTGGTGCCTGATGTGAGGATCTCGGCGCTGCCGATCCGTCCGGAGGCCATCCTGAAACTCATCGAGTCTGCCGGGTGACCGGGGTAAATGTGAGCGCGGCGAGGCGAATGTTGGCGTCAGTTTCGGGCGCTTCGTCGGGCAGCCCGTGAATGGCGAGCGACGGATGGATACCGCGCCTTTCGTAGGCCCATTGCCAGAGCCAGCCCGCTGACCTGTTGCGTTCGGACTCAGGACGATGATGGCGTAGGCCAGGATCCAGCAAGTCCAGCGCGCCATCGAAGCTCGTTGGTTCTGCCGTCGACAGGCCCACTTGGTGCATAAACGCGACGACCTGGCGGCACCACGCGTCGGCATCTGCCAGGGCATCTTCGTAAGCGGTGATCATCACCGGGCGTTCCGCGCTGTCACGCAGCGCCAACCTGAGACTGCGCTCCACGAGCGCGATGGCGAACTCACGCGGCATCTGGTTCCGTGCTTCAAGCGATGCGGCTATTGCTTCGGGCTCGCGGAGCACGATAAGTCGCGGCATGTCCGCCCCCAGTACGAGATCCCAGAAGGGGAGAAGGACGCACGCGCGTGGATCCTTCCAGACCCACTGATCGAAAGAATGGGCCTCGCCGAAAAGTCGCGCCGCTTCCAACCGGAGCGCGCCGAAACCCTCGTCTCTTGCCCAGTTCGGGCCGGGATCGGGGGGAGCCCACCACGCTCCGCCCAGATGGTGAAGCAGCGTCTCGTCGAGGATGGCAAGGCTCCGAGACTCGTAGTAGCCACGCTCGTTCCAGGCGCTCGGAGGAAAGCGGTCGTCCTGACGGCATGCATGCAAGCCCAGCGCCTCGAGCGCGCCCGTGACGGCCGACGTGCCGCTCCGGTGAGGGCCCACGACGATCAATCCACGGCCCAACCCGGGACGCTGCATGCCGCGGCCAAGCATAGGCATGTGCCGGCGGCGATCCCTTAGCATCCCGCCCATGCCCGCGTCCACCGCCATCCTGATAGTGAACGGCTTTGACCGCAGGGGCCTATGGGGCACGCATTTTGACGAGTCCGACGCGCGGCGATACCCGTGGCTCGAGATCTGCCTGCGCGAGGTCGCGCGCCGCTCCGAAGGCAGCGACTACGGGTTGCTGGTCTGGGACAACACCCAGCTTCCAGAGATGCGTGCGTTGGCCAAGAGCAGTGGAGCCCGATTGCATCCGTCCGACGACGACCTCGTGGCCACCGCCAAAGATCAGGATGGGCTGGCGGCCGAGCTGGTCCTGGGTCACAACCGCTCATTGCAGCGCCTGTGGTCCCTTGTGCCCGCCGAGTTCGAATTTGTGATGACGCTCGATACGGACGCCTTCCCGATTCGCGATGGATGGCTCGAAACCCTGCATGAGCTGCTCGACGGTGCGGCGCTGGCCGGCATCTGGCGAGACGAGATGACGCCGCAGCTGCAATCCTTCGTGCATCCGAGCTGCCTGATAGCACGTCGGGAGGGGTTGGCCCGTATGAGTGCTCCGTTTGCAATCGAGGGGGCGCAAGACGTCGGCCAGCGCATCACCAGAGAGTTCGCGGCTGCGGGCGAGAAGATCGCGCCCCTGCGCCGCAGCAACGTGCGCAACGCGCATTTTGTGATCGGTGGCATCTATGGCGATCTCGTCTACCACCACGGCGCGGGAAGCCGTGTCCCCGTATTTCGCAACTCCGCTGCGGAGGATCGAGACATCGATGTCCACGCGCGACTTCGCGCCGCAGTATTCGAAAACGTCGATCGTGTAGTGGCCGTGCTCAGGGGAGCTTCCGACGAAGATATCGGGCTGGCCCTGGAACCCGTCAGCGCGAGCGCCAAGTCGTGAGCGAGAGCGATAGCACAGCCCTTGAGCTGGCCGAATGGCTGAGCGAG
>VBJE01000175.1 GCA_005879675.1 Chloroflexota bacterium | reverse complement strand
GCGGTCGAGTTGCCGAAGACGACCACCTCGCCGTGTCGCTTCTCGCCGCCAGACGAGGTCATCGCGACCTCGGAGTACAGGTCCCAGTTGCGCCGCACGACCTCGTCGGAGAGCGCCGACTCCTTCACCTCGCCGAGCGCCAGCGCGACGCCCAGCGCGGCGCCGTCGTTGGCATACACACCCGCGCCCTCGGGCCCGAAGGTCAGGTCGTGCGACACGACCGTCTTGCCGCGCGACTCGGCGTCCTTGATGCTGGCCACCGTCAGGCCGGGCACCTTGACCATGACCAGGTGCACGTCCTTGGGATCGGCGGGCGCGATCGCGTCTGAGCCTGACCTGCCGACCACGAGCCGCTTGTCGTCGGCCTTTCGCTCGGGGGCGTCGACCCATTCGCGCGTCACGGCCGCGATGTGCGGGGTGATCACCCCGGGACACCCGCCGGACAGGACGAAGATGACGTGCTTTGCCACCTCGTCGATGGGGACGCCGAGCAACCGGGCCGTCCACTCCCGGAGCGCGACGTCGGCCCACACCCTGCCCCAGTCGTCGTGGGCGCCGGTGCCTTCTGTCTTGCCCACCAGCGCGACCAGGTTGTCAGCCTTGATCTTGTCGCCGTCGGCGAGAGCCTGGAGGCCCGAGGTGTCGGCCGGCGTGGCCGACGGGCAAACGAACATCTCGACGCGCTGGACCTTCATCCGTCGACCGCCGGCGGCCGCCGAAAACCGAAACCGGGCATTCCCTCGAGCTCCTTGGCGAGCTGGAGCAGGTCGTACTCCTCCGCGAACCGGCCGACGAGCTGCACGCCGATCGGAAGGCCCTCGTGCACGCCCGCCGGGATGGAGATCGCGGGCACACGGGCGAAGGTCACAGGCAGCACGAATCGAACGTAGCGCGCCCAGTCTTCTCCAAGGAATGCCGGCACGTCCTCGATCCTCATCGGCGGCAGCCCGAGGGTCGGGGTGAGGATGAAGTCCAGGCGTGTCTGCAGCGGTAGGCCGACGGCGCGGTTGGCCGCCTCGGTCGCCTTCTCGAACGCATGAAAGTAATCCATCGCCTTGAGGTCGCGGCCCTCCGCGGCGAGCTTCTGGATGCCGGCGCCGAACGTCGACAGGTCGGCGGGAAAGCTGGCCATGCTCGCCCGGCGCACCGTGCCGTAGCCCTCGGTCACCGGGTCGGGATCCCACGTCATCTCCTCCATCCGATATCCCGCGGCCTCGAGGGCGTCGGCCGCGCGCCTGGCCGCGGCGGCGCACGCCGGGTGTGCGCCATCAGCCGTGAACCCGATCCTCCTGTCCCGCCTGTAGCGCACAAGTCCTTCCCGGGTCTCGGTCATGACCGAGAACAGCCACCGCGCGTCGTCGACCGTGCGCGCCATCGGCCCCCGCGACTGCAGCACGGTGACGTCGACCTCCTCGCACGGGATGCGGTCCGGGGTTGGCCGCAAGCCGACCACGCCGCAGCACGACGCCGGGATGCGGATCGAGCCCCCGGTGTCGCCGCCCACGGCGACGCTGCACATGCCCGCGGCCACCGCGGCGCCGCTGCCGCCGCTCGATCCCCCGGGCGTGTAGCCGTGACGCCAAGGGTTGTGGGTCGGCCCGAACAGCTCGTTGTTCGTGCCGATCGACGCGGCAAGCTCCGGAAGATTGGTCTTGCCAAGGATGGCCGCGCCGGCACTCCGCGCCCTCGCGACGCCGACCGCATCCTCGTCCGCGACCCGCTCCCGCCACGAGCGCGTCGCGTAGGTGTACGGCATTCCCTTGACGGGCTGGCTGTCTTTCACCGCGACCGTGGCGCCGGCGGCGGTCTTTGCCTCGCGGTCGACGTGAATGAAAGCGTGGATCTGCCCGTCGTAGCGGTCGATGGCGTCGAGGTGAGCCCGCACCACCTCCTGAGGGTCGAGCTCGCCCTTCGCGACGAGCCTCTGCGATTCGACGGCGGTCAGCCAGCGCGCCGACGACTCGATCACAGCTCGTCCACCACCGACTGAATGATCCTCTCGAACAGGTCGGCGGCGGTGCTGACGCCGAAACCGAGGACGCCGCGCAGGTCGAAGGTCTCGTCGGCCGAGTCGGATGTGACGCGCAATGCCGACCAGGGCACGCTGTTCCGCAGCGCCACCTGGGCGACCGCGGCCGTCTCCATGTCGACGCAGAGCGCGTCGGCGAACTCGTGCGCCAGGGCGTCGCGGACCTTGGCGGACGTGATGATCTGGTCGCCGCTCACGACGATGCCGGTTCGGGCGTGCTTCGACTCGAGCTGGGCGGCGATCAGCAGCTTCTCCGCCACCGAAGAGTCGGCGTGCATCACCGCGATCTCCAGCCCGGGGATGATGCCCCTGGCCGGCGTCAGCGGCCGCGCGTCGAAGTCGTGCTGCGCGGCGCCGGTGGCGACGATCACCTGGCCAGGCCTGGAGTTTTCCTCCAGCGCCCCGGCCAGCCCGATGGCGACCACGCACCGGGGCTTGAAGACGTCGCACACGAACTGCGCCGCCATCGCCGCCGCGACCTTGCCCACCCCGGCCACGACCACCACCAGGCCGCCCCCCTCCCAGACCGAGAGGCGCGGGCCGACGGTCTCGGAGCGGGGCATCCTGCTCACGAGCCCGTGCGCCTCCTGCTCGAGGGCGGCGATCACCGCCACAGGCCTTCGGTCAGGCACGGGGGCCGTTACCCGCCATCGCCGGCACCGGCACTCGCGGGTTCGCGGTCAGCTCAGTCGCCAATGCCAACCCAATCTAACGTGATCGTTCCTTTGAGGCCGTCATGATGAGGTGCAGGGATGACGCAGGCCAGGGCAGCCGCCACGCCTGAGGTTGACCAGGCTCAGCCGCTCGAAGCGGCGGAGTTGCGCCTCATCGACGCGTACTGGCGCGCCGCGAACTACCTGTCGGCCGGCCAGATCTACCTGCTCGACAACCCGCTCCTGAAGCGACCCCTGAAGCTCGAGGACATCAAGCCGCGCCTGCTCGGGCACTGGGGCACGACGCCCGGCCTCAACTTCATCTACGCGCACGCCAACCGCGTCATCAAGAAGCGTGAGCTCGACGCGATCTACGTCATGGGCCCGGGACACGGCGGCCCCGCCGGCGTGGCGAACGCCTACCTCGAAGGCACGTACACCGAGCGCTACCCCGACGTGACCATGGACGAGACCGGGCTGCGCAAGCTGTTCCGGCAGTTCTCGTTCCCGGGCGGCATCCCGAGCCACAACGCCCCCGAGACGCCGGGCTCGATTCACGAGGGCGGCGAGCTCGGCTACGCGCTCGTGCACGCGTACGGCGCGGCCTTCGACAACCCCGACCTCACGGTCTTCTGCATCGTCGGCGACGGCGAGGCGGAGACGGGTCCGCTCGCCGCGAGCTGGCACTCCAACAAGTTCGTCAACCCGGCGCGAGACGGAGCGGTGCTCCCGATCCTGCACCTCAACGGCTACAAGATCGCCAACCCGACTGTGCTCGCGCGAATCCCCGAGCCGGAGCTCCGCGACCTGCTGGAGGGATACGGGCATGCGCCGGTGTTCGTGAGCGGCGACGACCCCGCGAAGGTGCACCAGCAGATGGCCGCTGCGCTCGACTGGGCGCTCGACGAGATCGCCCGCATCAAGAAGGACCGGCCGGCGCGACGACCGACGTGGCCGATGATCGTCCTCCGGACACCGAAGGGCTGGACCGGGCCGAAGAAGGTGGACGGCAAGCAGGTCGAGGGAACGTGGCGCGCGCATCAGGTCCCGGTGACCGACTTCGACGCCGAGCCCGGCCACATCCAGGTCCTCGAAGAATGGCTGCGCAGCTACAGGCCCGACGAGCTGTTCGACCGCTCGGGCCGGCTCGTCGAAGAGCTCGCCGGCCTGCCGCCGCGCGGCGACCGGCGCATGAGCGCCAACCCGCACGCGAACGGGGGCGAGCTCCTGAAGGACCTGCGTCTCCCGGACTTTCGCGACTACGCGGTCGACGTCGCCAAACCGGGCACGACCTCGAGCGAGGCGACCCGTGTGCTCGGCACCTACCTGCGCGACGTCGTCAAGATGAACCCGGACAACTTCCGGGTCATGGGCCCGGACGAGACCGCCTCCAACCGGCTGAGCGCGTTGTTCGAGGCCACGAACCGCACCTGGGACGCGGACACGGTCCCCGGCGATGACCACCTCGCGCCCGACGGTCGGGTGATGGAGGTGCTGAGCGAGCACATGTGCGAGGGATGGCTCGAGGGGTACGTGCTGACAGGCCGGCACGGGCTCTTCAACTGCTACGAAGCGTTCATCCACATCATCGACTCGATGTTCAACCAGCACGCGAAATGGCTGAAGCTCACTCGCGCAATCCCCTGGCGGCGGCCCATCGCGTCGCTCAACTACCTGCTCTCCTCGCACGTCTGGCGCCAGGACCACAACGGCTTTTCGCACCAGGACCCGGGGTTCATCGATCACGTCGTCAACAAGAAGGCCGAGGTGATTCGCGTGTACCTTGCGCCCGACGCCAACTGCCTCCTGTCGGTCGCCGACCACTGCCTGCGCAGCCGGAACTACGTGAACGTCATCGTCGCCGGCAAGCAGCCGGCGCTCAACTACCTCTCGATGGAGGACGCGATAGCGCACTGCACGCGCGGCCTCGGGATCTGGGACTGGGCGAGCACCGACGAGGGACGCGACCCCGACGTCGTGCTGGCGTGCGCCGGCGAAGTGCCCACGCTGGAGACGCTGGCCGCGGCCGACCTGGTCCGCCGCCACCTGCCGAACCTCGCCGTACGCGTGGTCAACGTCGTCGACCTGATGAGGCTCCAGCAGCCGACCGAGCATCCACACGGCCTGCGCGACGCCGAGTTCGACGAGGTCTTCACCAGGGACAGGCCGGTCATCTTCGCCTATCACGGCTATCCGTGGCTCATCCACCGCCTCACATACAGGCGCGCCAACCACGCGAACATCCACGTCCGCGGGTACAAGGAGGAGGGCACGACGACGACGCCCTTCGACATGGTGATGCTCAACGACCTCGACCGCTACCACCTTGTCATGGACGTGATCGACCGGGTGCCGTCGCTCGGCTCGAAGGCCGCGCACGTGCGCCAGGAGATGGTCGACCACCGGCTGCGCAGCCGGCAGCACACGCGGGACCACGGGCAGGACCCGCCGGAGATCCTGAACTGGGTGTGGCCCAACTAGGCCCTTGCGCGTACTCGTTCTGAACGCCGGCTCGAGCTCCCTGAAGGTCAGCCTCGTCGACGCCGACGACCGCGTCCTCGCCGACCGCGAGTTCGAGGTCGCCGAGGGCAGGATCGACGACGCGCAGGTGGCGTCAGCGCTCCGGGAGATGGAGGGCATCGAGGCCGTCGGGCATCGCGTCGTCCACGGCGGGCCGCGCTACTCGCAGTCGGTGCGCATCGACCCGGACGTAATCAGGTACCTGGTCACCATCACCGACCTCGCGCCGCTGCACCTGCCCGCCGCCCTTGCCGGCATCGCGGCCGCGCGCGAGTTGCTGCCGCGCACCCCCGGCGTGGCCTGCCTCGACACCGCTTTCCACTCCCGCATGCCGGCGGCCGCGACGACATACGCCATCCCCGACGAGTGGCGGATCCGCCACGGGATCAGGCGCTACGGGTTCCACGGTTTCTCGCACGCCTACGTCGCGCGCAGGGCCGCGGAGATGCTGCGCCGGTCACCGCACGAGCTGCGCGCCGTCACCTGTCACCTCGGCTCCGGCGCGTCGCTCGCCGCCGTGCGCGGCGGGCGCTCCGTCGACACCACGATGGGGTTCACGCCGCTCGAGGGGCTCGTGATGGCTACCCGCTCGGGGACCGTCGACCCGGGGGCCCTTCTCTATCTGCAGCGCCACGCCGGCCTCTCCGAGGCCGATCTCACCGAGGCCCTCGACCGCAACGGCGGCCTGATGGCGCTCGCCGGCACGGCCGACATGCGCGAGATCCTCAAGCGCATCGCGGACGGCGACGATGCCGCGGAGCTTGCATTCGACGTGTACATCCACCGCCTGCGAGCGCTCATCGCCGCCATGGCCGCCTCGATGAACGGCCTGGACGTGCTGGTCTTCACGGGCGGGGTGGGGGAGAACGCCGCGCCGGTGCGCGCGGCGGCGGCCGCGGGGTTGAGGTTCCTTGGGGTCGAGATCGGTCCGACGCTCAACGCCAGCCTCGGGCCGGACAACGACATAAGCGCGCCGGGGGCGAACGTGCCGACGCTGGTCATCAAATCGCGCGAGGACGTCGAGGTGGCGCGTGAGGTGAGGAAGGTGCTCACGACTCCGCCCGCCTGAGAAGCGCCAACGGTCGCAACTCCGCGCGCCGACAAAGGCTCGCGCCCAGCCGGCCCGAAACGTCACCCTAGAGGCATGGCCGAGCGGTTCGACGCCGTGGTCGTCGGCTCCGGGCCCAACGGGCTCGCCGCGGCCATCACCATCGCCGAGGCGGGCAGGTCGGTGCTCGTTCTCGAGCGCCACGCGGCTCCCGGCGGCGGTCTCCGCACCGAGGAGCTCCTCGAGCACGGGTTTCGCCACGACGTGTGCTCGACGATCATGGCCTTCCCGCCCCTCCTCCCGTTCTTCGCGCCGCTGCATCTGGAGCTGGTGACGCCGCCGGCGCCCATGGCGCATCCCTTCGACGACGGCACCGCGCTCCTCGCGGACCGCTCGGTGACGCACACGGCATCGCGGCTGCGCGGCGATGGTGCCGCGTACCGGCGCCTCATCTCGCCGCTTGTGGAGCGGATGCCGGACCTGCTCGACATGATCCTTCGGCCGCCGCGCCCGCCGCGGCACCCGTTGCTCCTGGCCCGGTTCGGAGCTCCTGGCTTGCTCTCCGCGCTCACGCTCGCGGGCATTTTCTTCCAGGGCCGCGAAGCCAGGGCGCTGCTCGCCGGCGCGGCCGCGCACAGCCTCCTGGCGCTCGACGAGGCCGGCACCGGGGCCGTCGGGATGCTGATGCTGGCTTCCGCCCACGCGGGCGGGTGGCCGGTGGCCCGCGGCGGGTCGGCCAACGTCGCCGAGGCGATGGTGCGCAGGCTCCGCGAGCTCGGCGGAGAGGTCATATGCGATCGCGGCGTGACGTCGCTCGCGGACCTGCCTGCGCACCGCGCGGTGCTCCTCGACCTGGTGCCGAAAGGCGTGCTCGGAGTGACGGGAGATCACTTCCCGCGCGGCTATCGCGACGCCCTGGAGACGTTCCGGTATGGTCCGGGCGCGTTCAAGCTCGACTGGACGCTGGACGGCCCGATCCCGTGGCGCTCGGCGGAATGCGCGCGGGCCGCGACGCTCCACCTTGGCGGGACGATGGAGGAGATCGCCGAGGCCGAGCTCCAGGTCGCTCGCGGGCAGCACCCGGCGCGGCCGTTCGTGCTCCTCGCCCAGCCATCGCTTTTCGACCGCACCCGCTCGCCCGACGGCACGCATACTGCGTGGGCGTACTGCCACGTGCCCAACGGCTCCGTCGTCGACATGACCGCCGCCATCGAGAAGCAGGTCGAGCGGTTCGCGCCCGGCTTCGGGGACCTCGTGCGCAGGCGAAGCGTGTGGCCACCGGCGCGCATCGAGACCGAGGAGCCGAACTGCGTCGGCGGCGACATCATGGGCGGTCGCATGGACCTGCGCGGCCTCATCGCGCGCCCCGTGCTGAGCCTCAACCCGTACGCGACCCCAGACCCGGCGGTCTTCGTGTGCTCCGCGGCCACGCCGCCGGGCGGAGGCGTGCACGGCATGTGCGGCGTGAACGCGGCGCGGGCAGCTCTCGGGTCGCGCCTTCGCTGACATGGACTGGCTGCAGGCACCCGACT
>VBJE01000174.1 GCA_005879675.1 Chloroflexota bacterium | reverse complement strand
CAACCGGGATGTTCACCTCGAACACCCACCGCCAGCTCCAGTGGTCGGTGATGAAGCCGCCCGCCGTCGGGCCGACGATCGAGCTCAGGCCGAACACGGCGCCGAAGAGGCCGGCGAGCTTGCCGCGCTGCTCGGGCGGAAAGAGGTCGCCGATGACCGTGAACACGGTGGCGAAGAGGACGCCGCCGAAGATGCCCTGGATGCCGCGGAACAGGATCAGCTGGGTCATGTCCTGCGCCAGGCCGCAGAGGGCGGAGGCGAGGACGAACCCGATCATCCCGGCGAGCATGAAAGGCTTGCGGCCGAAGAGGTCGCCGAGCTTGCCGGCGATCGGGGTCATCGTCGTCGACGTGACCAGGTAGGCGGTGGTGACCCACGCCAGGCGGTCGAGCCCGTTCAGGTCGGAGACGATGCGCGGGATCGCGGTGCCGACGATCGTCTGGTCGAGCGCCGCGAGAAGCAGCGCGAGCATGGTCCCGGCCGTGGCCAGGATGACCCTGCCCCTGGAGAGGCCGGCCGTCATGTGTTGTGGCGTGGCTACCGCTTCGGTCATTTCCCCAGCTCCTTTTTGGCGTTCTCCACCAGCAACAGGCACAGGTGTCGCAGCTGCGCCAGGTCTTCTCTGCTCAGTCCTTCGACGATCTCGGACTGGTGCTCCAGCCCTTCCTTCCAGATCGCGGTGATCCGCTCCCGCCCCGACTCGGTCAGCCGGGCGTGCACGGAGCGGCGGTCCTCGGCGTCGGGAACCCGCTCCACGAGGCCATCCCGCTCGAGGTGGTCGACCAGCCCGGTGACGTTGCGCGGCGTCATGACCAGGTCGTCGGCCAGCTCGCCCAGCGGCATGTCGCCGCATCGGTAGAGGCGGAAGAGCACCCCGAGCCGGCCCTCGCTCAGGTCGTGCTTGGCGCCCCACCGCTCCTGCAGCAGGTGCAGGGAACGGGAGGCCAGGCGGAGCGCGGCGATCGACTCGACCGCCGTGACGTCGACGTGCAATGGATCAAATAGCGACCGAAACCGCTTCAAGTAGAGGCGACCGTCGTCGTCCCGCCCCATCTCTTCCTTGGTGAACTCGGGGAGCTTCATTTCAGAGGCATTCATATTGAACTGCTTCATTATTACCAAATACAGCATCCTACGGCAAGTTATTCTCCCGACGACGTGATCGTCGACGCCCACCTCGACATCGGCTGGAACGCGATCTCGGCCGGGCGAGGCTTTCTCCTCCCACCCGCCCCGGGCTACGTGGTCAGCCGCTCCTCGCTGGTGGCGGCCGAGGTGGGCCTGGTCTTCGCCACCCTGTACACCGCGCCCGCACGGGCCACCCGCTCGATGCGGACGCGGTTCGTATACGAGAACGCCCACGAGGCGCACCTGATGGCCACCGCCCAGGTCAACTACTACAGGGCGTCCGGCCTCGACCTCATCGGCACCCGTGGCGAGCTCGCCGCCTTTGCCCGCAACTGGCGCAAAGGCCGGCTTGCCGCGATTCTCCTGATGGAGGGCGCCGACCCCATCGAGACGCCCGCCCAGCTCGGCGCCTGGACCGACCGCGGCGTGCGGATCATCGGCCCGGCATGGGGCCGAACCCGCTACAGCGGCGGCACCGGCGCACCCGGAGGCCTCTCAGACATGGGCCGGCAGCTGCTCAAGGCGATGCGCCGGAAGAAGGTCATCCTCGACCTCAGCCACATGGCGGATGCAGCCGTCGCCGACGCCTTCGCGTCGTGGCGCGGACCGATCATGGCTTCCCACAGCAACGCCCGCGCGCTCGTCCCCGGCGACCGCCAGGTGACCGACGAGACGGTGGCGGAGATCGCCCGCCGCGGCGGCGTGGTGGGCGTGAGCTTCTACCAGCACCACCTCCGCAAGTCAGGCCGCGCCACCCTGGAGGACGTGGTCAAGCACCTCGTCCACCACGCCCGCGCCGCCGGCTCGCCGGAGCACATCGGCCTCGGGACCGACCTCGACGGAGGTTTCGACGCGCGCTACGCGCCCATCGACCGCCTCGCCAGGCTGAAGGAGCTCCCGCCGCGGCTGCGCCTCCACTTCAACAAGACCCAGGTCGAGGGGATCATGGGCAACAACTGGCTCAGCTTCCTGGAGCGCTCCCTCCCGGCCTGAGCCCGTCCTCCCCATTCATGGGGAGGTGGCGGCGCAGCCGCCGGAGGGGCCTAGATCATCTCCGCCACCTTCTTGGCGGTCATGAAGGCGAACGCCATCCCATGCCCGGTGAAGCCCGCGCAGATGTAGACGCCCTTCATCCCCTCGAGCGGGCCACCCATCGGCAGACCCGACTCGGTGAACCCCATCGTCCCCGCCCACCGATGCGTGATCTCTCCCCTGGCGCCAAGCTCGCGCGCCGCGCGCTCCAGGTGCTCCTGGATCTCCGGCGTTGGCTCATCTTCGAACGTCTTCTCGGTCTCGGGCGTCGTGTCGCGCCATCCCCCGATCAATATCTCGCCCGTCCGCAGCTGCCGCCAGTACCGGTAGCCGTAGTGCGAGTACACCGGCATGTCCACCAGGTCGCGGGGCTCCGGAGCGGTCGCCAGCATCTGTGCGCGCGTGGGCTGGATCTTCACGCTCGGCACGAGCTCCGACGTGTAGCCGTTGGTCGCGAGGATCACCACGCCCGCCTCGCATTGCACGTCGCCCGCCGTGACCAGCACGTCATGCGACCGCGGCTGCACCGCGGTCACACCGACGCCCTCCAGGATCGCACCCGGGCGCGCCTGCCGCGCGAGCGCCGCCACCATCGCCGCCGGGTCGACCTCGCCGTCGCGGGGATTGACCAACCGCGCCCCATCCCAGCGCGCGTCGAACCCGTCCTCCTGCAGCAGGTGCTCCGACTCGACCAGCCGCGCCCGCTCCTCGTCGCCCGAAGGCAGGATGGCGCTGCCGCGCCGGCGATGCCCGACCTCCTGGCCCCGCGCCGCCTCGATCATCCGGTCGTGGTTCTCGTTGGTGATCTCCCACACCTCGCGCGCCTTCTCGCGCCCGTACAGGCGCACCGCCTCCGCGTAGCTCGACGCCACGCCCGCGAGGAGAAAACCCGCGTTGCGCCCGCTCGCACCCCAGGCGATGCGCTCGCGCTCGACGAGCACCGCCGGGATGCGCCGGGCGGCCAGGTGCCACAGCAGGCTCGTGCCCGCGATGCCGCCGCCGATGATCAGCACGTCCGCCTTCTCGGGCAGGCGTCCGGGGTACTTCTCGGGCGGCGGCGCCCAGAACGGCGTGCTCATGGCTCCCAATAGAATCAGAAGGCAAGTGGATTTCGAGACCTATGACGTCCTGGTCGTCGGCGGGGGGCTCGCCGGCATCAGGGCAGCCATAGCCGCGGTCGAGGCCAATCCGCGGGTCAGGGTCGGGATGGTCTCGAAGGTCTACCCGATGCGCAGTCACACCGTTTCCGCCGAGGGCGGCGCCGCCGCGGCGATCGGACCGGGCGACTCCTACGAGACCCACGCCTTCGACACCATCAAGGGCTCGGACTATCTCGCCGACCAGGACGTGGTCGAGGCCTTCGTCCGCGAGGCGCCGGTCGAGGTCATCCAGATGGAGCACTGGGGCTGCCCCTGGAGCCGCAACCCCGACGGCTCCATCGCGGTCCGGCCCTTCGGCGGCATGACGACCTGGCGCACGTGCTTCGCCGCCGACAAGACCGGCTTTCACATGCTCCACGCCGTCTTCCAGACCTCGCTCAAGTACCCGCAGATCACGCGCCACGACGAGGCCTTCGTGACCAAGCTGCTCGTGGAGGACAGCCGGTGCATCGGCGTCGTCGCGCTCGACATCCGCACCGGACGTTTCGACGCCATCACGGCGAAGTCCGTGATCCTGGCCACCGGTGGGCTCGGCCGCGTCTACGCCTTCACCACCAACGGCAACATCTGCACCGGCGACGGCATGTCGCTCGCCTATCGGGCCGGCGCGGGGCTGAAGGACATGGAGATGGTGCAGTTCCATCCGACGGGCCTGCCCTTCACCGGCATCCTGATCACGGAGGCGGTGCGCGGCGAGGGCGGTTACCTGCTGAACAACCAGGGTGAGCGCTTCCTCAAGCGCTACGTGCCCAACAAGATGGAGCTCGGGCCGCGCGACATCATCTCGCGCGCGATGATCACCGAGTTCGAGGAGGGCCGCGGCTTCGACGGCCCGCACGGCAAGTACATGCACCTCGACGTCCGTCACCTCGGCGAGAAGATGATCGACCGCAAGCTGCCGTTCATGCGCGAGCTCGGCCGCGAGTTCGTCGGCATCGACATCGTCAAGGACCCGATACCGGTGCGCCCCGTGCAGCACTACATGATGGGCGGCGTCGACGCCAACATCTCCGGCGAGACGGAGATCCTCGGCCTCTACGCCGCGGGCGAGTGCGCCAACGTCGGCCTCAACGGCGGCAACCGCCTGGGCTCCAACTCGCTGTCCGAGTGCCTGGTCTTCGGGGCCGCGGCGGGCCGTGCCGCCGCGCACTACGCGAGCTCGGCCAAAGCTGTGACCGCCAACCCCGTCGACGCGATGCTGTGGGACGAGGCGCGCCGCGTCGAGTCGGAGTACCTGGAGAAGAAGGGCGGCGCCGAGCGCATCGGGCCCATCCGCGAGGAGATGCAGCGCGAGATGGACGCGGGCGCGGGCGTGTTCCGCAACAAGGAGGGGCTGTCGAGGCTGGCGCGCAACCTCGGCGGCCTGCGCGAGCGCTTCGAGAAGGTGAAGGTCGACGACTCGAGCCGCACCTTCAACACCGAGATCGTGGCCGCGCTCGAGCTCGATTTCATGCTCGAGGTCTCGTCGGTGATCGCCTTCTCGGCGCTCGCCCGCGAGGAGTCACGCGGCGCCCACGCGCGCACGGATTTCCCGGAGCGCCACGACGACAGGTTCCTCAAGCACACGGTGGCCTTCCACACCAACACGCTCGCGCCGCGGCTCGACTACCGCGACGTCAAGATCACGCATTTCCAGCCGCAAGCGAGGACGTACTGAAAGATGCCCGACAAGACGATCATGATCCGCGCCACCCGCTACGACCCGGAGAAGGACGACCAGCCGCGGCTGCAGTCGTACGAGGTCCCGTTCTACGACGAGAGCATGGTCGTGCTCGACGCCCTCAACCACGTCAAGTCGCACATCGACGGCAGCCTGAGCTACCGCTGGTCCTGCCGCATGGGGATCTGCGGCAGCTGCGGCATGATGGTCAACGGCACGCCGAAGCTCACGTGCAACGCCTTCCTTCGCGACTACTGGCCGCGCCCGGTCACCGTCGAGCCCCTCAACAACTTCCCGGTGATCCGCGACCTCGTGATCGACATGGACGACTTCATGCACAAGCTGAAGTCCATCAAGCCGTGGATCATCCGCAAGCAGGAGCTTCCGCTCGGCGCGGGCGAGCATCGTCAGACCAACGAGCAAATCGACGAGTTCCGGCAGTTCAGCGAGTGCATCAATTGCATGCTCTGTTACGCCGCGTGCCCTGTCTACGGTCTTAACAGCGAATTCTTGGGGCCTGCCGCGACCGCGCTCGCGCGCCGCTACAACCTCGACTCGCGCGACGAAGGCTTGAAGCAGCGGCTGCCGGTCATCGCCGACTCGGAAGGCATCTGGGAGTGCAGCTTCGTCGGCGAGTGCTCGGTCGTCTGCCCCAAGGGCGTCGACCCGGCGAAGGCGATCCAGCAGACCAAGCTCGACACCACGATGCGCTTCGTCCTTCCCTACGGCAACCGCGAGTGAGCACCGAAGCTGTTCCCTCTCCCCATCGGGGAGAGGGCCAGGGAGAGGGGCTTAAGCGGGAATACCCGTGGCGTATGTCGCGGGACTGGTGGACGCGCAACCGCCACTACTTCCTGTATATCGTCCGCGAGTTCACCGCCCTGCCG
>VBJE01000370.1:3409-4861 GCA_005879675.1 Chloroflexota bacterium | reverse complement strand
GTGAGCGCCGACCTCGATCCCGGCCGAGTCGAGCTCGGAAACCTGCATGGGCGTGAGCATGCCGGGGCGATCGAGGTAACCGGAAGTGACGAAGACGGTCGCCGAGAGGCCACGTGAGGCCAGCTGCGGCGCCCCTACCGTGAGGTTGTCGGCGAACCCGTCGTCGAACGTGATGACGACCGGCGATTCGGGCAGCTCCGCACGTCCGGCCAGGCACTCGGCCAGCCGCGACAACGTGAGGGCCTGGCGCCTGCCGACGATCGCGTCCAGCTGCCGCTCGAAGATGTCCGGCGTGACGGTGTATGGCGCTATCGAATCCTCAGGCGCGTCGGAGATCGAGTGATAAAGGAGGACCGGGATCGGCATGGGCCGGACCGCCATCTCGATCATCTCCGGCTAGCCCATCGTCCTGACATAGAGTGCCGGCCTGCTCAAGACGAAGTCGAGGAGGAGCCGGCGAGGCGCCCGCTGCACCCGTCGCAGAAGGGCCGCAGGGACAGGCCGCTCGACCCAGCCTTCGGCGACGGCTATGTCACCGTTCTTCAGCTCCTGCTTGTAGGGCTCCTGGCCCTTGCCGAGGTCGATATGCCCGATGCCGATGGACGCCGAGGACTCGATGAGCGAACGGAACAGCAGCAGGCCGGGGCGGTAGCGCGAGTACCTGGCGTCGAAAGCCGGGAACCAGCTGCAGAGCACCGTTTTCGACCTCAGGCCGAAGTGGCCAGCCACCGGCACGCCGCCGGCGTACAGCATCGACAGCGTGCCGGTGCAGCCGTCAGCCTGTGACTCCATCATCTCCTCGACGATCTGCATGATGGACCGCTTCGCGAACCGGTCGAACCGTCCGGTCCTGCGGTATTGCGCCGACTTCCACTCGATCAACAGGCGCAGGGCGGCCTTGTCGCGCACGTCGAGCTCGAAAGAGAGGGGCCCGAGCTCGCGTTCGGCGACGCGCTTGGAGCGGCGCGTCTGGCGGTCCAGGCTCGCGTGTCCGGCGATGTATCGCTCGAAACCGGCCGCAAGGTCGACGATCGGCGATGCCTCGGTGACCACGTGGTACGCCACCAACGGCACCTGGTATGCGAGCAGGTGGTCGAACTCCAACGCCGCCAGCCCGCACCCAGCTGTCAGGTCCTGCGCCTCCGGGCGCAGGTCGGGCGAATGTACGACAGCCTGGCAGTCCGCGAGGCCGGAGCCCATTGCCCTGCCCACACCCAACGCTCCGCGCTCGTAAGGAAAGAACCCGGCGAGCGTGCCCCCGCTCTCGATGACGGCGACACGAGCGTTCGACCGCGCCCGGCCGACGGCCAGCGTGAACTCAGGGGCGAGGAACGGATTGGCCAGCCGCTCGTCCGCGCCCTGAAAATCGCGCCACGCCGAAAGCTGCGATTCGACAAGCTCTTGCGGACGCACCACAGACACGACGTTCGCGGTCATCGCGTCGAGCCGATC
>VBJE01000370.1:2152-3356 GCA_005879675.1 Chloroflexota bacterium | reverse complement strand
CGGCGCAGCAGCGCGGTCGCGGTTCGCCTTTCGACCCAGCCTTCGGCGAGTGCCACCTCCGCATTCTTGAAGTCCCGCTTGTACTCCTCGTGGCCTTTGCCGAGGTCGATGCGCCGGACATCATTGCGCTCCGCCGCCTCGGCGACCTTCCACAGCAAGAGCGAGCCTGGGCGGTATTTGGCGAACGCGACATCAAACGCCGGGAACCAGCCGAAGAGCGTTCGATGCGACCGCAGCCCGAAGCGCACCGCGATCGGCCTTTCCGCCGCGTAGAGGACCGACAGCACGCCGGCACAGCCGGCGGAGGAGCCCTCCATCAGCTCTTCTACGATGCGCACCACCGATCGATTGGCGAAACGATCGAAGCGACCTGTACGGCGATACTGCGCCGACTTCCATCCCATCAAAAGGCGAAGCAGGTCCGGGTCTCGCACGTCGAAGTCGAACCTGACCTCCCCAACCTCGCGCCCGTGAGGTCGATGACCGGGGAGCGCTCGCTCAAGACGTGATAGGGCGCGAACGATGCCTGGTGACCAAGCAGGTGGTCGAACTCCCACACGGCGAGCTTGCAGCCCGCCAGGAGATCCCTGGCGTCCCAGAGCAGCCGCGGCCCGTGCACGACTCCCTGCGCATCGGAGATCCCTGCGCCGAGCGGTCTGCCGACTCCGAGCCATCCTTGCTCGTACGCGAAGTAGCCGGCCACCCCTGGGCCGTCTTCGATCACCGCCACCCGAGCGTTCGGCTTCCCTCGATCGACCGCGAGCGCGAACTCTGGGGAGAGAAATGGGTTGGCCAGCCGTTCGTCAGCGCGCTGGAGCTCGCGCCAGCGGTTCAGCTCCGTGGCGTCAAGCTCCCGCGGCCGCGCGACTGAGATCTTCACGAGGTCACACCCACGCCACAGCGGAAAGAGATTCAAGGACCGCTTCGACGTTCGCCTTGACCCACAGCCTGTGGCGTCGGAAATGGCCCGACTTCGCGAGGTTGCAGCCGATGTGCCGGAGCCATGTGAGCACCGCCGCCTCGCGGATGGTCAGGCACTCCGCGCCGGATCTCAACTGCTCTTCACGGATCGTCTGCAGGTCGGCCGCCGAAAGCCCACCGCCGTCGAGCATCTCGCGGACAGTCGCGCCCAGCTCGCTTCGTGAGCGCAAGAGGTGCGTGCCGATCAGGAGCTGCATGGTGTCGAGCAGGGGAAGCTCATCCG
>VBJE01000370.1:0-2140 GCA_005879675.1 Chloroflexota bacterium | reverse complement strand
CGACGAGTCCGGTTACCGACATGGCGTCGGGCGACACGAGGATGTTGCCCGGGAAAAAGTCCCCGTGTAGCCAGCTGACCACCATGGTGCGTCCGGTCAACGCCTCCGTCATCGCGTCCCTCAGCGCATCGATGGCGTGTGCGTGCATGCCTATCCGCGGGAACGAAGCCCGCAGCCGCTCGATGCGTTGGAGAGGCTCGGCGATCCAGCGGTTCGTGAGTGCGCGACCGACGGTGACCGTGCGCGCGGTTCGCCCGTGCAGGATCGCCGCGACCTCCAGTGCGGCCGACTGCATGCGCGGCGACAGCGCCTGATCGTCCAGCATCGCGCGGGCGTCGACACCGGGCAGCGCGCCTTCGACGACGAATGCATGTTCTCCGATCCGGCCCCATGCGCGCTCCGTCGGGATCAACGGCGCGATCTCCGCCAGCCGAGGATCGGAGCGTATCTGCGAGAGGACCTTCCGTTCGCGAGCCATGACTGCGGCGGCCTCGCGGTTACGCGAGACCTTGATTACGGCGGCTGGCTCGCCCGCGCCTGGAGGTCCGACAGCGATGACTGCGCGTGCCGCATCGACCGAGATCAGCCGCTTGATCCTCCAACCCTGCTGGCCGATCGAAGCCAGGATCTCCGAGGTCATCGCACCCCCGCCGAAAAGAAACTGCAGCTGGTGCGAGTACCCCCTGAACTCCGAAGCGAAGCTCCGGATGCGGCCGTCAATCGCCATGGATCACCCCCACGGTGGGCACCGGCCCGCGCGGATCGCCCGATGCCTTGTCGGGCGCGCTCGACCACAGCGGCCGGAGCTGGAAGAGCAACAGGTACCCGCCGAGTGCGGTCTGCGTGACGAGCCAGGCGACGCCCACGCCCACGAGTCCCCACGAACGCAGGAACAGCTCCGACAGCGTGAGCACCAGGATGCACATCACGGCGAGGACCGCTGCGGCCCTGCGCACGCGGCGCTGCACCCTCACGACGCTGATGTAGACCGGGATGATGCTGTACGGAACAGCCCCGACGGCCAGGAGTCGCAGCAGGTTGGACCCCTCGGCCGCATAGCCCTGCCCGAAAAGGCCCATCACGTAGGGGGCGACGATCGCGACCGCGATTGCCGCCGGGGCGACGATCCGCATGCTCAGAAGGAGCAGCCGCTTGCTGAAGAGCGCCAGCTGCCTCGGGTCGGTCGAGCCCTCGACGACCAGCGAGTAACCCATGTTGATGCTCACCATGTGGAGGCCGTATCCGATCTGCCACGCCAGGTAGAAGTAGGCGGTCGCACGGATGCCTGCCTGGCTCGCGACGACGATCGGCAGCAGTGTCGTGCACGCGAGCCAGCAAAGCGAGCCGAGGTAGTCCGTGAACACGAACCGCGAGACCGTCCTCACTGAAAGCGGCTCGGTGTTCGACGCAGCTCCCGCCTTCTGCTGCGGCAGAAGTCGCGCGAAGAGCAGGACGTTGGTCAGCACGACGATGGCGGCGAGGGCGATCGTCCACGACGCAAAGACGCCGTACTTCGGGAGCGTCGCCGCAAGCGCGACGAGGAGAACGATCTTCAGGATCGAGAACCCCGTGTTGGAGATCGGCACCCAGCTGGTGCGCCGGAGGCCTGTGATCGCGCTGTCCTCGAGCACGAAGACGCACCACGCGGACGCCGATGCCCTGGCCGAAAACGAAGCTCGCAACGACAGCCACCGCCATGCTCACGCCGAACGTGATGAGGATGAACCTCGTCGCCTGCCTGCCCGCCTCGGGGATGAAGCGCATGAGCGCGCTCATCAGGTTGAGCTGCGCGAGACCGGCGAGGAACATCATGGCCGAGATCGTGGCGGCGTTGAGCCCGACGGCGTCCGCGGAGTAAAGGCGCGCTGCCAGCGCCCAGTAGAGAAGGCCGAGCGCCGACGAGATCCCCGAGCTCATGACGAGCGCGTAGCCGTTTCCATACAGC
This sequence comes from Chloroflexota bacterium, assembly GCA_005879675.1. Classification (GTDB taxonomy): domain Bacteria; phylum Chloroflexota; class Dormibacteria; order Dormibacterales; family Dormibacteraceae; genus 40CM-4-65-16. The sequence continues at coordinate 195 of VBJE01000370.1, read as the reverse complement.
GGCGTGCGCGCGTGAGCGAGCAGCTTGCCCCTGACGACCCAGGCCTCGGCGATCACCGGCGCACTCCCTTCCACGCGTTGCGGATCGAGAGCGACAGCGCGACCGCGGCCATGCTCCGGACGCCGTGCTCCTGCGCCGAAAGCAGGGCGATCAGGGCTTTGCGGTCGGCGGGCATGCGATCCACGCGGCAGACGC
>VBJE01000173.1 GCA_005879675.1 Chloroflexota bacterium | reverse complement strand
AGAGCCATGGCTGTCCCGGCTGCCCAGCTGCGGCGGGACGCCCGGATCGAGAAGCGCCGGCGGCGGATAGTCGAGGCCGGGCTGGCGCTCTTCGCGGGCCGCGGCTACAGCGTGACGTCGGTGGACGACATCGTGACCCGGGCGCGGGTCTCTAAGTCGGCGTTCTACGAGTTCTTCGAGTCGAAGGAGCACTGCTTCCGCGAGCTGCTGGACCAGGAAGGCGGCGGGCTGATCCACGACGTGCTGACGAACGCGGCGACGGGTCGCGACCACCACGAGCGGCTGCGGTTGGGGATCACGCGCTTTGTGCGCTCGTGCTTCGAGCGGTCGGATGTGGCGCGTCTCCTGATCGTGGAGTCGGTGGGGTTGAGCGAGGCGGTGGAGGAGGTCAGGCATCGCCTCCAGGCACGCTTTGCCGACGCGGTCGCGGAGGAGGTCCGCCACGCCATGACCCACGATGCCTTCTACGCCGACAAGGACCCGGCGGTGTTCGGGCGGGCGGTGGTGGGGGCGGTGAGCGACGCGGTGGGGTACTACCTCACCCATCCGGGCGTGGACGCGGACTCGCTGGCCGCGAGCCTGTGCCGGATCTTCGCTCCTTAGCGCGCGCGGCGCCGTGCCCTGAAACGGCGCGAGATCGGACAGGTCACTTGTTAAGTGACACAATGCCGCCCGGAGGCCCCCCACGAAGCCGCTTGCGGACGAGGCCGGTTCGGCGAGCGTCGAAGCGCGTGCCCCGGTCGCTCGGCCCGCCAGGCCGCTGACCCGGCGCGAGCAAGAAGTCGCCGCCCTCGTCGCCGAGGGCCTGACCAACCGGGAGATCGCGGAAAAGCTGTTCATCAGCTCGCGCACTTCCGAGTACCACGTCGAGCAGATTCGGAACAAGCTCGGCTTTCACACGCGGAGTCAGATCGCGGCGTGGGCTGCTTATGAGAGCGGGGTGCCGGCGGCAGTATGGGTGGCGGCGATCCCGAGATTACCTGCGAAGCCTCGGTACGCGACAAACCCGGCGCGGCGGTTGATAGCGATTGGATTGTTGGCGACACTCGTCGTGGCTGTTGGTGGCGCAACCTACCTGTTTGCGCAGCCGGGCACTCCTGGCACAAAGGCATTCGACACCGCTGTCCGGATCGATGCGACCAGCGCCGAGGTAACGGCGGTGGCGAACACCGCCACCCATGGCACCGCACTCGCCACGGGTGACGGATTCGTCTGGGAGGTCAGCTACGAAGACCGCACGCTGCTTCAGATCGACGGCCGCACAGGCGCCGTAGTCGGCCGCGTCGTCGGAGTTCAGGGCGATGCTCCGCCGGTTGGGGTTGCGGTGAGTCCGGAAGGGGTGTGGGTCAGCACGGCGTTTGGCGAGGAGTCGCTGCGGCGGTTCGATCCCAAGACGCATGAGTGGCAGACCCCGATTCGCCTTGCCAGCGGCCTGGAAGGTGTCGCCTACTGGAAGGGCGCGGTCTGGGTTGCAGACAAGAACGATGACCTGGTCTTTCGTGTTGATTCCAGCACCGACACCGTGACGGCAACCATTCCCGTCGGAGAGGGACCTGAGGGGATCGCCGTAGGCGCCGGAGCCGTTTGGGTCGCCAACGCGGTGGGTGGCACGGTTTCCCGGATTGACCCTGCGTCGGCGACGGTGACGGCAACGATCGGCCTCCAGAGCCCTCCCAGCGCGATCGCCGCAAGCGCGGATGCCGTCTGGCTGGTGAGTGAGTCCGCCAATCGGTTGATCCGCATCGACCCCGCCACCAACAACGAGACCGAGATTGAATTCGGAACCCGTCCGTCGTCCGTCGTCGTCGCCGCGCAGTCCGTCTGGGTCGCCGAAGGCGGAGCTGCGGGAATTTCCCGCCTCGACGCCAACAATCTCAAGGTCCTCGCGACCACATCTGTCGGGGGCGCGGTGGATGCCATGACTTCTGACGGCGGTTCGATATGGCTCGCCAACCATCTGCCGCCCAATCCTCCGGCTGTGGAATCGGGAGTGCCGCGAGGCGGCACGCTTCGGGTGGCCGTGCCGATATGGGAGCCGTCCGAGCTGGCCTCGTCGGCCGCGAAGGAGGACGCGCTCGATCCCCAGCTCGGCGGAGGCAGCCTTGATTCCAACGAGATCCTGCGCTGCTGCCTGCTTCGGACGCTGACCTCTCACGTGGGAAGGAACTATCGCGAGGGCGGCGCGGCCCTTCGTCCGGACCTCGCCTCGGCGTTGCCGATCCAGTCCGCGGACGGCCTCACGTGGACTTTTCACATTCGACGCGGCGTTTTCTACAGCCCGCCTCTGGAGCGGACCGAGATAACAGCCCGGGATTTCATTCGCTCGCTGGAGCGGGACGCAAGGCTGGCCCACTCGACGACGTATTCAGACATCTCCGGCCTGGAGGCACCCGACCGCTACACGCTTGCCGTCCATCTCAGCCACCCTGCGGCCGACCTGCCTGACCGGTTCGCGCTGCCGGAGAGCGGTCCGATTCCGCCGAGTCCACTGGACGCGGACGCCGCGTACGGCGTCGCCACCGGCCACGATGCGGGATACGGTCGATTCCTGGCCTCGTCGGGGCCGTACATGATCGAGGGCAGCCCCGAGCTCGATTACGCCAAGCCGTTCGCGCAGCAGCAGGCCCTGAGTGGGTTCCAGCCTGGCCACCGGCTGGTGCTGGTGCGCAACCCGTCTTGGCGCCCTGACCTCGATCCGCTGCGGCCTGCCTACCTCGGCCGGGTGGAGTTCACGATGGGGATGTCCGACGACGAGGCGGCGAACCTCCTGGATGGCGGCCAGGCGGACCTGATCCTGCACGCTTCACCACCGCCTCAGGTGATGCCATGGCTGATTCAGAAGTTTGCTGCTGATCGGCGCCTCGGCCAGGTCGAGGTCAACCAGCGCGACTTCCAGCGGGCGATCGAGATGAACGTCGCGATGCCACCGTTCGACGACATCCACGTACGCAAGGCGGTCAACTACATCCTCGACAAGCGAGCGCTCATCGATGCGCATGGCGGTGTTCGGACCGGTGAGATCATGTCGCACTACAACATCGACAGCGTGGAGTCGGGCGCGCTGAGCGGCTACCGGCCGTACGCGACCCCGGACGATCGGGGAAGCCTCGAGCTCGCCATGAACGAGATGAAGCAATCGAGATACGACCCCGCGCACACCGGGGTGTGCAGCGCGCCCGTATGCAAGCACGTGCTGGCTGTGACCATTCCGATCGGGACGACGATCTTTCCGCGCCTGTATGGCGGGTTTCCGCGTCTCGGCGCCCTCATCGCCGGCGACCTGGGCCGGATCGGTATCACGCTCGATGTGCGGAGCACCAAGGCATGGTCCGACCAGGCGGGCGATCCAGCGGCTCGAATCCCGCTTGATCTCACCTTCGGGATCGGCGTCAGCTGGATGAGCGCCTCCTCGAGCTTCTCCATCGATTTCAACAGCGACGCGGTTGCGGGCTCATTGGTCGGGGCGACGCCCGGTGAGCTCCGGGACTGGGGTTATGGGGTCGCGAGCGTCCCCAACATCGATGACCGGGTCCAGGAGTGCATGCGCAGCGGTCAACGCCAGAACCAGTGCTGGATCGCGCTGGACGTGTACGTCATGGAAAAGGTCGTTCCGATGGCTCCGTACCTGACCGAGAACGTGATCGACGTCGTGCCCAAGCGTGTCGTCCATTACTCGTTTGACCAGGCGTCAGACGAGGTCGCGTTGGACCAGATCGCGGTCGCGTGATGGCGCCAGGCGCTCGAGCTGAATCGCGCCTAATAGCACCGAGGCGGGAGGCAGCACATGCCGTTGTGGCAGACCACGTCGCCTCCCCCGTCACAGCAGTTCTTGCCGCACGCGAACATGCCGGAGGGAGGTCTGTGTCGTCGGTGCCTCCATCGCCGACGCCCCCGTCGCCGCGAGGAGAGCAAGCACACCGCCGGCTGCGGTGCTTGCCGCCAGCTTGAGAAAGTCGCGGCGATGCGACGTCGAGGCCAGGGCCTTCGCCGCCTGATCGAAACGATCCTCGTGCATCATCAGACTGCTCCTTCACCAATGGGCGCTGGGTCGGCGACCAGGGCCATGATTTCGTCCATTCCGATGCCGACGTCGCGAGAGATCACGCCGTCCGGACCGATGAGAAATCCCACCGGCGTGGCGAAGATCCCGAACTCCTTCGAGACCTCCCAGCGCCGCTGCAAAAGAACCGGAAACTGGAAGCCGTGCTCGACCGCCTTGCGGCGGTTTTCCTCCACGTCGCCCCGGCTCACCATCACCAGCGACAGGCCGTTGTCGCGATGACTGCGCTCCAGCCTGGTCAGGTGCGGCGCGAGCGCATCGCACGGCGGACAGTTCGGGTCTGAAAACACCAGAAGGACGTTCCGCCCGCGGAAGCTCTCCAACGCGACCCGGCCGCCGTTCAGATCGCTCAGGTCGACGTGCGGCGCCGGCGTACCCGCTCTCAGACCGTTGCGTTCGAGCCGGCTACCACTCAAGCCAGTGACCCCTGGCACCTGGCGCTCGAGAGCCTCGAGCCGAATCAAGACCTGCCCGTAACGGCGCGTGACCTGAACCGTGATCGCAAGCAGGGTGAAGATGGCGATGACGGCGACGCCCAGCGCGGTGACGTCGAGCAGCTGCTGAGGCATGATCTAGAGCCGGTCCCGGTTGGCCGACCAGAGCTGGCGCTTGCCCGGCAGGCCGGTCGCCGTCCGCTGGGAGAAGAAGTACATGGTGGTCGCGTCCCATGAGAGGGCCGGGCCGCCATCGCCGAATCCGCTGTTCAGGCCATCGACCAGGACGGGTATCGACCAGTCTTCTGTCGACGTGCTCTCGCGGGTGGACATCCAGAGGTTCTCGGTGGGACCGCCGGAGTGGCTCAGGCCGCCGTGGCGATTCGACGTGATGTACATCTCGAGGCCGTCGCGCCGGATGGCCGTGCGGGTGTCGCGCGACCAGGTGTGGGGAGGATCACCGGCCTGAGGTACCGCGTTGAGCGCCGGGATGATCTGCCCCGGGCCGTAGCTGCCGTCCGCCGCCTGGAAGCTGACGTGGATGTCGAAATCCTGGTCGGGCTGGCCGAAGAAGCCCCGACCCGCGAAGCGCGTGAAGTAGAGGCGTGCGTTGCCGGCGGAATCCTCGAAGTACGTCGCCCCGGCTTCCGCGTTCGTGACCGTGTTGAGCTCCCCAAGGACGGGGGAGGGAGGCTGCCAGCCAAGGTCATCATCCTTGTCTTTGCGAAAGGCGGAGTAGATGTCTCCCGGTCTGCCGTTGCCAGGCCGGTCGCTGTTGAAGTAGATGAAGTGACGGCTCGGCGCCAGGTTGGGGACGCCAGTGGTCGCGCCGGAGGAGTTGAGGGCGTCGACCGGTTGGGGGCTGCCCCACAGAGAATCCAACGAAGTCCGCCGCGAGACCCAGATCTCGGTCAGCGGTGGCGCGCTCCGGTCGGTGGTGAAGAAGAGACTGAGGCCGTCTTTGGAGATGCTGGGGTGAAAATCGGCCGACGTGGACGCCAGCTCGGTGATCGGGCTGGGCGGGTTCCACGGCCCAAACGGCCCCATGGGCTCGTCGGCGACTTCGTCCTCCGCGGCGACCACCAGCCGGCTCAGCCAGGGCAGGGCGATGGCAAGGCCGCCCACGGCGCCGGCTGCTTTCAGAACGTCTCGGCGGCTGAGCCTGATGTCGTGCATGACGACCTCCCTGTTGCCTGCGGTGTTTCCGACTCAGGCCAGGCTATTGACCGTCCACTCATTCCGCCCTCGGAAAACTACCGGTCTTTGCGTGGTGCTCAGAGATTTGCGATGCGCAGCCCGAGCAAAACGAGAGCGACGACGATCAGCGCCAGTCCGGCCGCCTGCTCTGACCGTTCGCGGAGCGCCTCCCCAACCCGGGCTCCGAACCTCAAGCCGACCTGCGCAGCGACAAAGGCCTGGACCGCGATCCAGATGACGGTGAGGACGACCGACAGCCCAAGCAGCCCCGCGCTCAAGCCGATCGTGAGCTCGTCGACGCTGATCCCCAGTCCGAGGTCGATGATCGCCAGGCCCCGCGCCCGTGCGAGCAGGCGGAGCCGGCCCTCGTCGTCTTCCTCGCCATGACCTGGCCGGAGCAGCAGGACGCCGGCGATGACGAGGACCACGATCCCGCCGTAGCCCGCCCAGGCGCCCATGAGCCCGCCGACCAGGCGCCCGGCCAGGAGGCCGACGATCGGCATCCCGGCCTCGAAGACGGTGAAAACGAGGGTCACCCGCAACCGGTCTCGTCGCTCGAGCCCGGCGACGCCGAGTGCGGCGGCCAAGGCGAAGGTGTCGAGGGAGAGGGGGAGGAGGAGCCCGGCCGCGAGCAGGAGCTGGCGCACCGCGAGAGCTTAACAATGGCCGGCTTGCTGCCCGAACGCGCGTTCGGCTACAATGATGGCCGAACATGCGTACGCTGGCAACCCAGGTCAAGCTGCGGCGGCTCATACGCGCCTTCGCCGAGGCGCGGGAGCGGCTCGCGTCCGAGCCGTTCGAGCGGCGCCGGGTCGGCCCGGTCGTGGACCGGCTGCTGGAGCTGGCCGGCGACGTCCGCGAGTCCTGGCGCCGGGAGGCGTCGCTGAGGCCGTTGGAGGCGCCCCTGGACGCCTACGTGGCCGGGGCCCTGCGCACGCTCGAGCTGGCGATCGCCGGGCTGCGGCAGGTCGGGGCCGACCTGGAGCTCCTGCGGGGCGACTTCGAGACTGCGGCGCTCCCGCTCGAGGTGTTCATGCGCGGCCTGGACGCCGAGCCGGCGCTACAACGCTCCGCCTAGAGCGCATGGCCGCGCCGAGTGTGCGGCCACCGGGCATTCGACCTCGGTTCCAAGCCCGGCCACGGCACACTCGACGGAGGCTGGGCTCGTTATCCCGAGCTTATGCTTTTCTTAGCCGTCATTATCGCGTCCATAATCTCAGGCGGTCAGGCCGCTGGCGGCCCCTTCCCCAAGGCCTTCTCGAGCAGGTCGCGCATGATTTTGCCCTCGGCCACGACCCGGCCGTCGACCAGGACGACCGGGACGCGCCAGTCGTAGAGGTCGTGGAGCCGGTCGTCGGTGTCGACGTCGGCCAGCTCGGGCTCGTGGCCCATCGATCGGAGCATGCTCAGGGCTTCGTCGCAGAGGTGACAGCCCCGGCGGGTCACCAGGACCAGGCTCAAGGCCTAGCCCGGAAGCCTGAGGCTCTGCCCCACCTCGATCCCCGGCCCGGCGAGGCCGTTGGCCTGCTCGATGTCTTGCACACGGACCCGGACATCATCGTCCGGATAGTGCTCCGACGCGATCGACCAGAGCGTGTCGCCCGGCTGGACGACCACCGTGGTGGACCGCGCCTCGCCGCTTCCGTGGGCGCCGAGGGCGAAGCCCAGGCTGACCAGGGAAACGGCGGCGACTGCCGCCAACAGCCGCCGCGCAGAGCCGATGCCGCCGGCACGGGGTGCCCGCCAAGGTCCGATTCCGTGTCCGGCGGCGTACATACGTTCGGAAGCATAGGCGAACGGCCGTTCGGTGTCAAGGTTAACCGAACAAAGGTTTGCGCTTGGACTTCCTAGCTGCTAAAGTGAGCTCAACGTCCCCACCACGCTTTGGAGAAGAACCTGAATTGACCGAGCACCTTACCGAACGGCAGACCCGGATCCTCGACTACATCCGGTATGTGACCAAGGTCCGCAACTACCCGCCGAGCGTGCGCGAGATCGGCGAGGCGGTCGGGCTCAGCTCGAGCTCGACGGTCCACAACCATCTCAACCAGCTCGAGCGCCGCGGCATGATCAAGCGCGACCCGAGCAAGTCGCGCACCGTCCAGCTGACGGCCGACATCGAGGTCGACCAGGAGCGCCGGAACGCGATCTCGGTGCCCATCGTCGGCAACGTCGCCGCCGGGACGCCCATCCTGGCCGAGCAGAACATCGAAGACCACGTCTTGCTGTCCTCCGACCTGGCCAAGGAGGGCTACTTCCTTCTCCGGGTGCGCGGCGACAGCATGGTCAACGCCGGCATCCTGGACGGTGATTTGGTCCTCGTCCGGCCCCAGCACGAGGCCAGCAACGGCTCGATCGTGGTCGCCCTCGTGGACGGCGACGCGACCGTCAAGCGCTTCGAGCGCAGCAACGGCCACGTCAAGCTGATCCCCGAGAACCCCGCCTACGAGCCGATCGTGACCACCAACGTCAGCCTGGTCGGTCTTGTCCGGGGCGTGATCAGGCTTTTCCGCTAGCCGCGAATGACCTGAAGCGCCCCGCCGCGCTGCGGGGCGCCCAGCCCCAGGCAAGCGTGCCGCCCTCGACGTATTCGGTCCGCTCCACCCCGCCGATCTTGCGCAGCTCGGCAAGCACGCCTTCGCGGCCGTACGGAACCAGGATCTCGATCGGCACCGAGTCCCCGCGGCTGGCGTGGTCGATCGCGGTGAGGAGCTCGCCCAGGCCTGCGCGGTTCGTCGCCGAGATGGCGACCGCGCCCGGGTACCGCTGGGTCAGCGCGCCGATGGCGCGGCGGCGCGATGCCGGGCCGAGGAGGTCGACCTTGTTCAGCGCCACCACCCGAGGCTTGTCGGCTGCGTCGAGGTCGGCGAGGACCCGATCCACCGTCGCCGCCTGCTCCTCCACGGCCGCCGAGCTGAGGTCCAGGACCTGGACGACCAGGTCGGCCTCCGTGACCTCCTCCAGGGTGGCGCGAAAGGCGGCGACCAGGTCGGTCGGCAGCTTCTGGATGAAGCCCACGGTGTCGGTCAGGAGCACCCCGCGGCCGGCCGGCAGCTCAAGCTTGCGGGTCGTGGGGTCGAGGGTGGCGAACAGCCTCTGCTCGGCCCGGACGCCCGCGCCGGTGAGCACGTTGAGCAACGTCGACTTGCCGGCGTTGGTGTAGCCCACGATCGCCGCCGTCTCCAGCTCGGCGCGGCGCCGGCCGGTGCGCTGCTGGTGGCGCTGGGTTCGGACCTGCTCGATCTCGCGATCGAGGTCGCGGATGCGCTTGCGGATGCGACGGCGCTCGACCTCGATCTGCTGCTCGCCGAAGCCGCCGCGCGCCCCCACTCCCCCACGCCGCCCACCGACCTGGCGGTCGTAGGCATAAGCGCCGATCAGTCGTGGCAACAGGTGATGCAGCCGCGCCGCTTCGACCTGCAGGCGACCTTCGTGTGTGCGCGCGTGCTGGGCGAAGATCTCGAGGATGATCTCGGTGCGATCGAGCACCCGCGCCTTGAGCGTCAGCTCGAGATTGCGCTGCTGGCGTGGGCTGAGGTCTTCGTTGCAGACGACCAGGTCGAACTCGCCCTCGAGCTTCAAATCCCGCAGCGAGTCGACCTTGCCCATGCCGATGAAGTGCGCGGGGTCGACCTCGGAGCGCCGCTGCACGTCTGAGCCGACGACCTCCATGCCCGCGGTGCGCGAGAGGTCGCCGAGCTCGGTCATCTGGTCGGCCACGATCTCTGCGGTCGAACCCGGGAGGAGGACGCCGACGAGGTACGCGCGCTCGCGTGGGCTCCTGGTTGTGATCAGAGCTTGAGCTTCCTCATGCGGGCCATCGCCTCCTCGAGGCGCGCGTCAGGAGCGGTGACCGAGAGCCGGAAGTAGCCTTCGCCATGAGGCCCGAACCCGACGCCGGGCGTGATGTTGACGCCGACGTCGTCGAGCACGCGGCCGGCAAAGCCGATGGAGTCAAAGCCCTCGGGCACCGCGGCCCACACATAGAAGGTCGCGCGGGGAGGCTTGATGCTCCACCCGAGGCTGTTCAGCGTGTCGGCGACAAGCCGGTGGCGGCGCGCGTAGACGGCGCACGCGGCGCGCGTCTCCTCCTCTCCCCCGTTCATAGCCTCGATCGCCGCCCACTGGACCGCCTGGAAGATCCCGGAGTCGATGTTCGTCTTCAGCTGGCCGATCAACTGGACGAGGTCGGCACGACCGCACACCCACCCGATGCGCCAGCCGGTCATGTTGTACGTCTTCGAGAGGGAGTGAAACTCGAGGCCGATGTCCTTCGCGCCTGGGATCTCGAAAAGCGTCAGCGGCCGATAACCGTCGAACGCGATCTCGGAGTAGGGCGCGTCGTGGCACAGCACGATGTCGTGGCGCCGGCAGAAGTCCACCGCCCGCTCCAGGAATTCGCGGTCGGCGGTCGCCGCCGTCGGGTTGTTCGGGTAGTTGAGCCACATGAGGCGAGCGCGGCCGGCGACGTCGGCCGGGATGGCGTCGAGGTCGGGCAGCCACGAGTTGGCCTGCGTCAGCGGCATCGTGAAGGGCTCGGCGCCGGCCATGACCGCCCCGGTGACGTAGACGGTGTAGCCGGGGTCCGGGGCCAGGACCACGTCGCCGGGATCGACCAGCGCCAGGGGCACATGGCTGATGCCGTCCTTCGAGCCAAGCGTGGGCAGGATCTCGGTCTTCGGGTCGAGCTCGACCCCGGAACGCTCGCTGTACCAGCGGGCGATGGCCTCTCGGAGCTCGGCGAGCCCGTAGTAGGAGGGATAGCGGTGATTCAACGGGTCCGCCGCCGTCTCCTGGAGGACGCTGACGATGCGACCGGGCGTCGGCAGGTCGGGGTCACCGATGCCGAGCGAGATGACGTCGACACCCGAGCGCCTTTTCTCCTGCACCTTGCGGTCGATCTCCGCGAAGAGATAGGGCGGGATCAGGTCGAGGCGCCGCGCGCCCGCCCGGGTGCTGTTCCGCCCCATCTATGAGGAGGTCTCGGCGGAGAGGTTCGTCACGTACTTGAGAATACCCGGCAAGGGATGGGGCTCGATCTCGAACCAGCGGATGCGCTCGTCACGCCGCCACCAGCGCAACTGCCGTCGCGCGTAGCGCCGATTCGAGCGCGCCATGGCTTCGGGAAGCTGCTCGAGGGTGATGTCTCCGCGTATGTGCGCGAGCGCCTCGGCATACCCGATGCCGGTCATGACCGGCGCCGTCGCCGGCACGCCTGACTCCAGCGCGGCCTGCGTCTCGGCGACGAGTCCACGCTCGACCTGGCGCCGGCTGCGGTCGGCGAGGCGGCGATCGATGACATCCAGGCCCGCGGTCAGCCCGATACGCAGCGCGCTCCACGGTGGCGACGTGCGCGTGCGCAGGCGGCGGAGAGGAGGGCCGGCGGCCTCGACGATCTCGATGGCGCGGACGATGCGCACGGGGTTGTCGAGGTCGACTCCAGGGTCGGGATCGATCGCCAGCAGGCGCTCGCGCAGCGCGGAGGTCTCGAGACGCTCGAGCTCGGCCCGGAGGATTGGGTCAGGCGGAATCCCCGTGAGCGTGAGCCCGTCGCAAAGCGCGTCGACGTAGAGCATCGTTCCGCCTTCGACGATCGGCCTTCGACCGCGCGACACGATGTCGTCGATCGCGGCACGCGCGCCTTGTACGTACTCGGCGGCGTTGAACGTGGAGGCGGGATCGACGAAGTCGATCATGTGATACCGGACCTGGCGGCGCTGTTCCCGGCTGGGCTTGTTGGTCGCGATGTCCAGGCGCTCGTAGACCTGGCGGGAGTCCGCGACCACGATCTCGCCCTCGAGCCGAAGCGCCAGGTCGAATGCCAGCTGCGACTTGCCGATCCCCGTCGGGCCGACGACGACTGGAACCGTGGTCAGTAATTGCGGCGAAAGTGGCGCGTCAGCTCCTGCCACTCGACCAGCAGGCGTGTCGGCCGGCCGTGCGGACATGTGATCGACTCCTCGGCTGTCTCGAGATCCGCGAGCAGCCGCCGCTGCTCGGCCACGTCGAGCACGTCGCCAAAGCGAACGGCCGAGTGGCAGGCGAGCGCGGCCGCGGCCTTTTCGATCGCGCCGTCGCCGCGGTTCTCGGCCAGGGCGCCGAGGGTCTCCTGGATCGCCGCGGTGGCGCGGCCCGATGGCAGCTCGACCGGCACGGCGGTGATGCGCAGGCTCCTGGGCCCAAACTCCTCGTACTCGAGCCCCAGGTTGGCCAGCTCCGCACGGTGGTCGGCCGCGGCGGCGATCGACGCGGGCTCGAGGTCGACGGCCTGAGGGATGAGCAGGGGCTGGCTCGAGCCCCGTCCGCTTCGCAGCCGCTCGAGGAGGCGGTTGTAGAGGATGCGCTCGTGCGCCGCGTGCT
>VBJE01000369.1 GCA_005879675.1 Chloroflexota bacterium | reverse complement strand
GGCGGCGACTCGATCGCAGACTCAGGTCGTGACCGACGACCACGAGCACGCTGGGCTGACCAAGATCGCGCCGCTCGCCACGTGGTCGAAGGAGCAGGTGTGGGCCTACATCAAGGAGAACGACGTGCCCCACCACGCGCTATATGACCTCGGCTACACCTCCATCGGGTGCGCACCGTGCACGCGCGCGACCAGGCCCGGCGAGGATGAGCGCGCGGGACGCTGGTGGTGGGAGGACGGAGCCGTGAAGGAGTGCGGCTTGCACTGGACACCCGACAACAGGCCGATGCCCGCGCGGTGAGCAGCCGCACGGTTGCAGTCGAGCGCCTGAGCAAGGCATTTCCGCACGCGGATCGCAACCTCGTGGCGCTGCAGGACGTGGTGCTCGCCGGCCTGGAAACGGCGTCGAGCGGCCGGTTCGAGGTTAAGGGTCGCGTGGCTCTGATGTTCCAGGAGGCTGCGCTGTTCCCCTGGCTGACCGCGTCGCAGAACGTCGAGTTGGCCCTGGAGCTGCGCGGCGTTAAGAAGAGGTCCGAGCGGAGGCGGCTGGCGCACGACCTGCTGAAGCGCGTGCACTTGCACGGCTTCGAGCGGCGACGGCCGCATGAGCTCTCAGGCGGGATGAAGCAGCGAGTGGCGCTCGCGCGGGCGCTGGCGCAGGACGCCGATGTCCTGCTCATGGACGAGCCGTTCGGCTCGGTCGACGCGATCACGCGCGACGTCCTGCACGAGGAGCTCGTCCGCCTGTGGCGCGCGAGCTCGCTGACCATCCTCTTCGTGACCCACAACGCGCGCGAGGCAGTGCGGCTTGGCGACCGCGTACTGGTCTTCACGAGCCGGCCGGGCCGCGTCGCCCACGAGTTCAAGATCGACCTGCCCCGGCCCCGCAGCCTCGACTCGCCCGAGCTGGCCGTCGTGGCCGGCCGTATCACTGAACGCCTCAAGCAGGAGATGCGCGCGGATGGCCACTGAGCGGGCCGCGCCGGAAGCGGAGGACCTCGTGGCCGAGGCCGTCGAGGTCCCCGAGCGCCCCCGCGGCGCGAGGCGTCTGTGGTCGTGGTTGTGGCCGAAGCTGGCCGCGCTCGCGCTCTTCATCGCCGCATGGCAGCTGGTCGTGTGGTCGGGCTGGCGCCCTGACTACGTCCTGCCGGGCCCGCTGCCCGTCTTCCAGCGCCTGTCGGAGGACTTGAGCCGGCCCGATTTCTACGCGGGTGTCGCGGTCACGCTGCGGCGCGCGCTCGTCGGCTATGCAATCGCCATCGCCGTCGGCAGCGCGATCGGGCTGCTGGTGGCGCGTGTGCCCGTCGTGCGCAAGGCAGTAGGTCACGCGATCCTTGGGCTGCAGTCGATGCCGTCGATCGCGTGGTTTCCGCTCGCGATACTCCTGTTCCAGGCGACCGAGGGCGCGATCCTGTTCGTGGTCATCCTCGGCGCCGCGCCCGCGGTGGCCACAGGCCTGCTCGCCGGCGTCGACCAGGTGCAGCCGCTGCTGGTGCGCGTGGGGCGCGTGATCGGGGCGCGGGGCCTGCGGCTCTACCGGTACGTCATCCTGCCGGCCGCGCTGCCGGGCTACGTGGGCGGGCTCAAGCAGGGCTGGGCCTTCGCGTGGCGGAGCCTGATGGCGGGCGAGATCATCAACATCGTTTCCCACCAGCCGTCGCTGGGTCAGCAGCTCCAATTCGCGCGCGACTTCGCTGACGCCCAGCAGCTGCTCGCGCTGATGATCGTCATCTTCTTCATCGGTGTGACGGTCGATCTCGGCTTCGGCTTCGCCGACCGAGCCATCCGGCGGAGGCGCGGCCTGGCCTAGGCGCGGGGTCCCCGGCTTGGTTATGTTTTTCGGGCATGCGGGGGCGGATTCTGCTCGGACTCGCCGTGCTGCTGGCGGCGGCTCTGGGGCTCAACTATTTGCGTCCTGTGCCGGCCGTCGCCGCGACGTCTTCTGTCGTGTCGCAGAAAACCATCGCGGGCTCGCCGCCCGCGCTGCCCTGGCCGAGCACCGGATCCGCGGCCGTCGGCGTTTCGGGCCTGGGCAAGGTGGCCGACTCAGGCAACGAGACCCAGATTCCAACCGCGAGCGTGGCCAAGGTGATGACAGCCCTGGTGGTCATGCACGACAAGCCTTTGGGGCTCGGTCAGACGGGCCCGTCGATCACCGTCACCGATGAGGACGTGCAGGCATATCAGACCGACTTGCAGCAGAAACAGTCGGTCGTTGCCGTCCAGGCCGGGGAGGTCCTGACCCAGTACCAGGCGCTCCAGGCGATGCTGATCCCTTCCGGCAACAACATCGCCGAGCTGCT
>VBJE01000172.1:17502-18696 GCA_005879675.1 Chloroflexota bacterium | reverse complement strand
CGACAGGACGCTGTCGCTGTTCCTCTCCGTCGGCGTGCCGCATCTCTCTCCGCTGCCCTCCTGGTGGCAGTGGCTGGTCGTCGCGGTGACCGTTCTCGTCGTCGTCCTCAGCTACCGGCCGGTGCGCAACCTGATCTCACCGCGCCAACTGATGAACTTCAGCTTCGACCCGTTCCACCTCGTCAACACGTACGGGGCGTTCGGCTCGGTGACCAAGGAGCGATACGAGATCGTGATGGAGGGGACCGACGGCATCGAGCAGGGCGAGGAGGGCTGGCAGGCGTACGAGTTCAAAGGCAAGCCCGGCGACCCGCACGCGGTGCCACGCCAGTACGCGCCCTGCCACTTGCGGCTCGACTGGCTGATGTGGTTTGCGGCGATGGAGCCGCCGTTTCGACACCAGTGGCTGATCGCCTTCCTGGTCAAGCTGCTCCAGGGCGACCGCGCCGTCTCCCGGCTGCTGCGACACGACCCGTTTCGAAGCCATGCGCCGGTCGCGGTGCGCGCAAACCTCTACCACTACCGGTTCTCGACGTGGCGCGAGCTGCGCCAGCAACGGGCGTGGTGGGTGCGCACGCTCGTCGGCGAGTACCTGCCGCCCCTGGTCCTGGACAAGAGCGGCAGCCCTGCCCGCCTCGAGCGCGAGTAGGCGACCAGGAGGATTCGTTTCCTCGATATGGATACCACTCGCCTCGCGCGCAAGGCCGCGGAAGAGATGCGCGCACGCAGGGCCGCCGCGGCGATGGTGCCGGCGCGCCGCCGGCCGACGTGGCAGACCGGTTTGGTGTGGCTCACCGGAGGCATGGCGCTCACGTGGCTCGCGGCTTTCTTCCTCGACAGCAGCCGCGGCAGCGCGCGCCGGCACATGGCCTACGACAGGGCGATGGCGACCGGCCGCGACCTCGGCCGCTGGAGCGGAAAGAAGATGCGCCATCTGCGCAACAAGGCCGTGGGCACGGTCGCCGAGATCAAAGGCGCGGCGGAAGAGAAAGAGCGGATGGAGCGGTCAGGCTAGCGTTTCTTGTGCGGCGGCGCCCAGAAGACGAGCACCCGCAGGTCTTCCTCGATGTCGTGGAATCGGTGCTCGACATGGGCGGCGACGAAGACAAGGCTGCCTGGCTTGAGGGACCGGTCCTCGTCAGCGACGCGGATGAAGCCCCGGCCGCTGATCACGTAGTAGACCTCGTCCTCTTC
>VBJE01000172.1:7184-17494 GCA_005879675.1 Chloroflexota bacterium | reverse complement strand
CACCGAGAGACCAACGCTCAGCTTCTCCGAGGCGAGAAAGTCGACGTACCCGTGGCCCTGCTCGTCGCGCGGCTGCGGATCGAGCTCGGGAATCTCGTGCGCCTGCATCGACACCACTATCCTGCAATTGAACACATCACTGGAGGTGGGGCATGGCGGCGATCAGTCGAGCAGACGCGGTGTGGGAAGGGGACCTCGCGCACGGTCGCGGCAGGGTCAAGGTCGCGAGCGAAACTTTCAACGAGTTCCCCGTGACCTGGGCCTCGCGCGCCGATCGCACTCACGGCGGCACCAGCCCCGAGGAGCTCATCGCCGCGGCCCACGCCGCGTGCTACTCGATGGCCTTCTCCAACGGCCTGAGCAAGGCGGGGCACCAGCCCGAGCGATTGAACACCACCGCCGAGGTGGAGTTCGTTCCAGGCCAGGGCATCAAGACCATCACCCTGACCGTCAAGGGCCACATCCACGGCATCGAGGCGGGCGAGTTTCGCAAGCTCGCGGAGGAGGCGAAGGATGGCTGCCCCGTGTCTCAGGCGCTGAAGGGAAACGTCGAGCTGAAGCTAAACGCGGAGCTGGACCCGGTCCATTAGAGGCCGGGCGTCTAACGCTTCTCTTTGCCGGTCACGGCCGGGAAGTCGATCATGCCCTGCATGCGCAGCTCGCGGAGCCGGGCTGAAAGCCAGCGCCGCGGGTTCTTGATCTGCTTGCCGCCGTCGACGTAGTCCCAGCACCGCCCGCTCACGTCGCGAACGACCAGGACGAGGCACTGGGGCTCCAGCTGTCGCTTCCACGCCTTGACCACGAAGCGGAGCGTGATGCGCCGAGGCGAAGCCTTCTCCGGCAGCGTCAGGTCGCCCGCGTAGAGCTCGTCGCTGGCGTGGACGATGATCCCGCCCGCGGCCAGGGTCCCGCCCAGGTTCTCCACCTCGACCTCGATCGCCTGACCGGGCGCGACCTGGCCCGTGAAGACGATGTTCGGGACCGGCTTCGAGGCGACGTCGAACCGCTTGATCGCGCGGCGCGCTGCCCAGTCCGCCCGCGTCGCGAAGAGCGCGGCCCACAGCGCGGCGCCCGCCGCAACGAGGACGATGATCTGCTCCGAGCTCATGGCTCCTCTCGCTTGACGCTGGTGGGCAAGGGATCTGGCGGGTGATGGTACAGCCGCGAGTCGTAGGCGCGGAAGAGTGGCAGCGCGATGGCGCACAGCAGGCACCCGATGACGCAGAGCACGCCTCCCGACACGACAGAGACGCGCACGCTGAAGATCGACGCCACGATTCCGGCTTCAAAGTTGCCCAGCGCGGGGCCCGAGGTGTAGCTGAGCATCTCGATCGACGCGAGACGGCCGCGCAGCGAGTCGGGGATCGTCTGGTTCCAGATCACGGAGCGGAAGACGCCGCTCATCATGTCCGCCGCCCCCGCCAGGGCGAGGAAGGCGAGCGCCAGCCACAGGACCGGTGACAGGCCAAAGCCGATGATCGCCACGCCCCAAACCACCGCGGCGACGATGACTCCCATCCCGTGCCGGTGAACGTTGTTCGTCCAGCCGCTCGTCGCCGAGAAGAGGAAGGACCCGACCGCCGGCGCCGCGTAGAGGAGGCCGAGCACCCTGGGTCCGCCCAGGCCCTGCGCGATGGCGGGGAAGAGGGCCAGCGGCATGCCGAAGAACATCGCCACCATGTCGACGACGTACGTACCGATCAGCTCCTGGCGGCTGCGCGCGTAGCGCAGGCCCTCGATCACCCGCCGCAGGCTCGGCCGCTCGGCGTCGACCGGGGGCGGCACCGCTCGCATGAGGGTCAAGCAGGCGAGCCCGACCAGGAACGTCCCGACGTCGACGAGGTACGTCACCGAGAGGCCGAAGGCCGCAAGCAGGAGGCCGCCGAGGGCGGGGCCGAGGATCTGGCCCAGCGTGCTGCGGATGCTGCCGAGCGCCGCGGCCGCCGCCAGCTCCCTCTTCTCCACCAGCCGCGGCAGCATGGCGTCGAGCGATGGACGCTGGAGCGCGTCGAGCACCCCCCAGGCGGTGGCGACGGCGAAGAGCAGCCAGACCTGCGGATGGGGAAGCGCCGCATTGCCGGCAAGGACGAGGCTGCAGGCCATGAGCGCCGCTTCGCTGAGCAGGACCATGGCGCGGCGGTCCCGCGCGTCGGCGAGCGCGCCGCCGACAAAGGCGAAGGCGAAGATCGCCCCAAACTCGAGCACGCCCAGCGCCCCTACCAGGAGCACGCTGTGCGTGAGCTCGTAGACCTGGTACGGAAACGCGACCGTGGTGATCATCGAGCCGAAGAACGAGACAAAACGGCCGATGAACAGCAGGCGGAAGTCGCGGTGCCGGCGCAACGGCGTGACGTCGACCGTCGCGAGGTGCCACCACCGCCGCGGCGGGCGCTGGGTTAGCGACTCGTCGTCGTTCGAAATCAGTTTCTTTGGGGAATCATGATGTGTCAGAGAAAGCTTGGAGGGTCACATGGAGAAGGCGACATTTGCGGGCGGCTGCTTCTGGGGCGTCGAGCACCTCTTCAACCACGTGCCGGGCGTGATTGAAGCAGTATCCGGATACGAGGGCGGGCACGTTGACAACGTGACCTACGAGCAGGTTTGCTCCGGCCGCACCGGTCACGCCGAGGCGGTCGAGGTCACGTACGACCCGGCGAAGGTCTCCTACGAGGCGCTTCTGAACAGCTTCTGGAACATGCACGACCCGACGACCCTCAATCGCCAGGGCCCGGACATGGGCCACCAGTACCGCAGCGTCATCTTCTTCCACAGCCCCGAGCAGGAGCAGGCGGCGCAGCGCTCGAAGGAGCAGGCGCAGAAGCACTTCGATCGCAAGATCGTCACCGAGATCATTCCGGCGACGGATTTCTGGCGCGCCGAGGAGTATCACCAGCGCTACTTCGAGAAGCATCCCGGTCACTACGGATGCCACTTCATCCGCGGCTGGGTGCCCGCGGTCGAGGAGGGCGCTAAGCAGGCGTAAAGTCTCGCCTGGCCGATATCCTTACCGGCCGTGCGCTGCGACCACTGCGCCAACGACGTTCCCGACGGCGTCTTCTGCACCCGCTGCGGGGCGCACCAGGGGACGACGGGGGAGCTGCGCGGCGCGAAGACGCGCGAACAGAACTACGCCGCGCATCCCTCTGAGCACGTCGTCCAGCCTTCGGTCTTCACCACGCTGTTTCCCCACCTCGGCCGGCAAAAGGTCCACGAGTTTCGATGGGCCTTCGCGGTCGGCATCGCCGGGATCGTCGTCCTCTACGTCGCCGGCCTGATCGCCGCCGCGATCCTGGTCGCCATTTTCCTGGTACCCGTCCTCTATCTGATCTACCTCTACGAGGCCCAGGTCTACCGCGACGAGCCCGCGACGGTGCTTGGATTCACCCTCGGCGGCGGCGCGGTGATCGGGCTCGCGCTGACGCTCGTCGAGCGCGCCGTCTACAACCCGTTCTCGGGCGTGGGCAACCCGCTGCGCAGCGCGGGCGTCGCCGCCGGCACGGTGTTGTTCCTCGGCGTGCTCATCCCCGTGGTCCAGGAGGTGCTCAAGCCGCTCCCGGCGCTGTTCCTGCCGAAGCGCACTGACTTTCCGGAGACGGTCGACGGGCTCGTGTTCGGCATCGCCGCCGGGCTTGGATTCAGCGTCTCCGAGTCACTCGTCGCATTCTCCAGCGCGCTGACGGGGCTGCCCGCGCACCTGACCCCGGGCAACTGGATCTACGACCTGGCGACGATCGCCGTTTTCCAGCCACTGCTCCAGGGCAGCGCGACCGGCCTGGTCGCGGCCGCGGTGTGGAGGTACCGGCGGGGCCGCCTCGCGGGACGTGAGATCGGTGGCCTGGCGATGGCGGTGGTCGCGCACGTCGCGTTCGCGCTCGGCACCCTGCTTCTGAAGGACATGGCGGCCGCGCAGCTGTTCGTGCTCGTGTGGCAGGCCGTCGTCGTCGGCGCGTTGCTGATCTACGTCCGCTACCTGCTCCACCACGCCCTGCTCGAAGAGGCGGCGCACATGGGTTTCGCCGAGACGGTCTGCCCGAACTGCCACATGCACATCGTCGCCTCGGGCTTCTGCCCGAACTGCGGCATGGCCCTCACCGCCGCACCGGCGGCTGTGAAGCGCGCGCGCAGGCCCGCGTCCTCGACGCCGGCGGGCACCGTGTAGGTGCCGATGTCATGCGCCCGCTGCGGCGCCCAGAACCCGGACGGCAACTTCTACTGCCAATCGTGCGGCGCCCCGCTGACCGCCGCAGCGCCACCGGCCGCGCCGCCGGCGTCCATTCCCGGGCCTCCACCCGGGCCTCCCCCGGGGCCGCCCCCAGGGATGGCGCCGCCGATGCAGGCCGGTCCGGGCAGCTACATCACGCCTTACTACGCGCCCACCGGCGCGGCCGTGCCGGTGCACCGCACGCCCTGGATGCTGATCATCGCCGGCGTCCTGACGCTGGTCATCCTGATGGCGGGATGCGGCACCGCGCTCGCCGTGCTCGGCAGCCGCTCGGGCGGCACCACAGGCGGCGGCATCGCCGACCTACCGAGCCCGACGCCCGCCACCTCACCAAGCCCCGTCGCTTCGCCGACGACGGTTCCGACCGGTCCGTCGGTCGAGTCCAACGATGGGGTCAGCGTCACGCTGCCCGCCGGCTGGACGGTGGCGGACCAGGACAGCGAGACGATCGTGCTGTACGACCCCAACACCGAAGGCGAGGTCACGGTCGCCAGCGGAGCGTCGAGGCCGACGCAGACCGCGCAGGACAACAAGAGCTCGATCGACAGCCAGCTCAAGGCCAAGTATCCCGATACAAGGGCGTGCCCGAACACGAAGACGACGAGCGGGACGTTCAACGGCGTTCAGGGCATCTCCTGGACGCTGTGCTTCACCATCACGGACGGCGCGCACTCGGTCCAGGCCGCGGCTTCGATGTTCGCCGGCGCGAACGCAAGCGGCAGCGTGTACTACGTCGCGTTCGTCCTCACGCGCCAGGACAACCTCAACGCCTACCTGGTCATCGCCAAGCCCGTGCTGGCGTCGGTGCACTGGAAGCTTTCGTAGCTTCCCTGTTGTAGGGGCCGCTAGGGGACGGCCCCTACGCATCAGGGGAAAGGCCCGAGGTGGTGTCGGGCGCCATGTTTCACGATGACAGCAGGCGCTCAGAGAGCCCTGTGACAACGCTTGGAACTCGCTCAGAGAGCGTTCGGTGTCAGCTCTTCGTCGCCGGCGCAAGAGGCAGCTGCACGTCGAACGTGGCCCCGCCGCCGTCCGTCTCCCGCACCTGCACGTGGCCGCCGTGGGCCGCGACGACGGCGCTGACGATCGAGAGCCCGAGCCCGGCGCCGCCGCTGTCGCGGCTCCGGCTCGCGTCGGCTCGGTAGAACGGCTCGAAGATGCGCTCGCGGTCGCCGGCGGGGAGGCCGGGCCCGTGGTCGGCGACCGAGAGCTGGGCGGTTCCGTTCTGCGTCGTGACCGCGATCTCGACAGGCGTGGCGGCCGGTGTGTGGACGAGGGCGTTGCGGACGAGGTTGCCGACGACCTGGCGCAGGCGCGTGTCGTCGCCGGCGACGAGGACGTTGTCGGGCGCGTCCACCGAGATCTCGCGCTGGGGCGCCACAGCGCGGGCATCGGCGGCCGCGTCGCGCGCGATGACCTGCAGGTCGACGGGCCTGGACTCGAGCGGGCGCCCCTGGTCGAGGCGTGCGATCAGCAGCATGTCGTCGACGAGGGTCGACATGCGCACGGACTCTTCTTCGATGCGGCGCCGCGCGAGCTCGGCGTCGGACGGGGAGTCAGAAGCGCCCCGGCGCAGCATCTCCGAGTAGCCGCGGATGGACGTGAGGGGGGTGCGCAGCTCGTGCGAGGCGTCGGCGATGAAGCGGCGCAGGCGCCGCTCCGATGCCGTGCGTTGGGCAAAGGCCGCCTCGATCTGAGCGAGCATCGCGTTCAACGCGAGGCCGAGGCGCCCGATCTCGGTTTTCGATGTCGCCGGCTCGACGCGCCGGCTGTAGTCGCCGGCCGCGATCACGCCCGCCACCACGCCCATCCGGCGCAAAGGTCGGAGGCCGATCTCGATGATCAGGAAGGCGAGCACGGCCGTGGCCAGCAGCACCCCGACCGAGACCGTCCCCTCCAGGAAGAGGAGCGAGTTGAGGGTTGCCTCCAGGTCGGTCAGGGGGATGGCGAAGACCACGAACTGGCCGCCAAAAGAGTCCTCGCGCCACGCGGTGACCTGGAAGTGCGCGGTGGTCTCGGTGCCGGGGACCGTGAACGGCGTGGACGGATGGTCGAGCTCTCCCTGTGGCAGCGTCTTCGGAAGCACAGGCCGTGCGGTCGGAGTCGAGCCGAACCCGGGGACGACGCATCCCTTGACCACCGATCCATCCGATCCCAGCCGCTCGGCGATCGTGCCTGGGGGGAAGCTCGAGATCGTTCCGGGTGACGTCCTGCAGTCAGGGCTCAGCAGCACGCCCCTGGCCACGTCTATCGTCGATCGCCCCGTCAGCTGGGCGTTGACCTTGTCGAACAGGGTCTTCTGCATGGTGGCGTACGTCACCACGTCGGTGACCAGGATGCCGGCCAGCATGAGCGAGAGAACGCCGATCAGGAGCCGCCCGCGAAGGGACAGCGTCATTTTCGTGGCGTTCGGAGGACGTACCCGACGCCGCGCACGGTCTGGACGAGCGGCGGGTCGTAGCGGTCGACCTTCCGCCGCAGGTAGCTGATATAGGTCTCCAGCACGCTCGCGTCGCCGCCGAAGTCGTAGTGCCACACGTGGTCGAGGATCTGGCTGCGGGTGAGCACGCGGCCGGAGTTGATCAGCAGATAGCGAAGCAGCCGGTACTCGGTGTTCGTGAGGTCGACCACGTGGCCATGCCGCCGCACCTCATGCGCCTCGTCGTCGAGCTCGAGGTCAGCGAGCGACAGCTTGCCGGTCTCGGCGTTGTTGCCATGCCGTCGCAGGACGACCCGGACGCGCGCCATCAGCTCCTCGATGCTGAACGGCTTGGTCACGTAATCGTCGCCGCCGATGGTCAGGCCGTGGACCTTGTCCTCGGTCGCGTCCTTGGCGGTGAGGAAGATGATCGGCACCTTCGCGCCGGCGCTGTTGAGCCGCTTGAGGACCTCGATGCCGTCGATGTCGGGCAGCATCACGTCCAGGATCACCAGCGAGGGCGAGAACTGCGACACGGCCGACAGGGCGCCTCGGCCGGTGGCCGCGGTCTTGACCGTGAAGCCCTCGTAGCGGAGCGCCATGGCGACCAGCTCGGTGATGTTCGGCTCGTCGTCGACGACCAGGACTCGGGCTCCGTCTTTGCTCACATCGATCATGCTGATCTCGATTTCTGGGAAATTGCTCAGAGAACGGTGGGGATCGGCTTCGATTGTGCTCGTTCTGGCCATCCGCCGCAGCGGTAAACGGTGCCGTCCACGTGGACCAGGCGCGCCGCCAGGCCGCGGGCGCCCAGCCAGTCGGGGGAGCGGTCGCCCATGACGATCGCCGCGGTGGAGGCGATGTTGGCGTCGACGCAGCTCCCGGCGGCGACGGTGGCAGTGCGCCAGCAGGTCTCAACGGGAAGGCCGGTGGTGGGGTCGATGATGTGGTGGAGCATGGCCTCGCCGCGCACCCAGCGCCGCACGGTGGTGCCCGAGGTCGCGACCCCGCCGGAGGTGATGCTCACCGTTTCCTCGGCATCCGAGAGCGCGGTGGCGCCGTCCTCGCTGGCCTGGATCGCCCAGCCCCCGAACGGCGGCTCGCCGGCGACAGCGATGTCGCCGCCGAGGTTGACGAGGACGCCCCCGCCTTCGATGGCCTTCATGGCCGCCGCGACGGCGAGGTCCGCGGCCAGCGCTTTGCCGGTCGCGCCGAGGTCCAGCTCGACGCCGCGCGGCACGACCACTGTCCGGGTCGCCGGGCTGAACTGGATCGCCCGCCAGCCGGGGATCCGCTGCGCGACGAGCCTGATCGCTTCGCCCGCCGGGGGCACGGAGGCGAAGTCGGCGTCGTAGCCGGCGAGCCGCATGGCCGAGCCGACCGTCGGGTCGACCGCTCCCTCCGTCAGCTCCGCGCCGCGCAGCGCCGCCTCGATGGCCCGCGCGAACAGCGGGCTGACCTTGACGACCCGGTCGGTCGAAGCGTTGAGGCGGCTGAGCTCGCTGTCGTCGCGAAACCTGCTCGCGGCCTGGTCGATCGCCGCAACGACCTCGTCGACAGCGGCTTGCGCACGAGTGAGCAAGCGCGGCCGGGTGACGATCACGCGCATCGAGCAGCCGAGCGCGACGCTGTCGGCGATGCCGAGCACCGACGCGGTCATCGCCTGTGTTCTGTGCGCCGCAGCGCGATCGCGAGCACGGGGCATTCTTCGACCGCGCGCTGGGCAAGGGGCAGCAGGTGCTGGGGAACGGCGCCTGGAGCAAGGATCGGGTAGCCCCAGTCGTCGAGCCGAATCAGCTCCGGCAAGAGCTCCGCGCAGAGCCCGCGCCCGTCGCATTTGATCCGATCGACCACGAGACCATGAGCCCTGCTCATGCGATCCGCCTCGCCAGGTGCGACGCGTGCTCCGCGAACTCGCGCGCGAAGACCGTGAGCGCGGAGGAGAGGAAGATCACCGCGCCATCAGGGTGCTTGCAGGCGCCGCGGCCGCGAACGTCGGCGCTCCAGCGGTGCAGGCGCCGCAGGGCGTCAGGGTCCGCGCCTCCCTCGGCGATCCTCGTGCAGGCGTCCGCGAGGGCGCGAAGGCCGAAGAAGCAGGGGCCGCACTGGGCCGAGCTCTCTGTGGCCAGGTAGCGCATGATCCCGGCCGTCTCGCAGACGGGACAGCCGCGAGCCGGCAGGAGCCCGATCACGCCGCACCCCAGGCCGAGGTCCTGATCGCGAAGCGAGCGGTGGTCGAGCTGGAGCTTCCACGCGCGTTCGGGCTCGACCCACGATCCGAAGTAGCCGCCCAGGAGCACGGCCCGTGGCGTTTCGGCGACGCCTCCCGCTCGCTGGATCGCCTCGCCGATCGTGGTGCCTTCGTCGACCTCGACCACGCCGGGTCGTGCCGCCGCGCCCGCCAGGGTGAGCAGCATCGTTCCGGGGATCGAGCCGGTGCGAGCGAGCAAGGCGGCGTGCGCGAGCGTCTCCACGTTCTGCACGAGTGTCGGCGCGCCGTCGACGCCGCGCTCGAACGGATACGGCGGCGTGTTCGTCGGCGTGGCGAGGCCTTCGTTGACCATGTGCACGGCCGCCGCCTCCGCACCCGCGACGTACCGCGCCGGCGCCGCGGCGAGGCTGACGAGCCCGCGCTCCGGCTCGGGCCGCTCTCCGAGCGCGCGGAGCATCGAATCGCGGGCGGCGGTGTGACGCTCGCCGATGTAGAGGACGATCCGGCCTGCCCGCAGCACACGGGCCGCGATGAATGCGCCGTCGAGGATGAGGTGAGGGCGCGCGCACATCAGCACCCGGTCCTTCTTGCTCCGGGGCTCGCCCTCAGCGCCGTTGACCAGGATCACGGCGTCGCCCCGCGAGCGCTGCGCGACCGCGCGCCACTTCACGCCCGCGGGGAATCCGGCGCCGCCGCGACCCGCCAGGCCCGAGCTCTCGAGCGCGTCGATGAACCTGGGCCCGACCCGCGGCAGCTCGCCGAGGTGGTCCCGGCTGTCGAGGAGGCGCATCAGCGCGCCTCGCGCCGGTCGACGGCGGCGCGAAACGCCGCGCGCTGCGGCGCCAGCGGGTCGGTGTGACCTGACGTCAGGCGCAGGGCGATCGCGACGCCGACTCCGGCCACGCATCCGGCTGTGATCGCGAGCATCCACGCGGACCAGGTGTCTGTGCCAGTGCCGAGGCCGTGGAGGACGCCGACCGGCCACGCCGCGTAGGTGAGCCAATGGATTGCGCGCCATGCGCGGTGGCCGAGGTATCCGCGCACGAGGCTGGTGGCGACGATGGCGAGCAGGAGCTCGAACGAGATCACGCCCAGCCCAAGCCAGAACGTCCGGTAGGAAGACGAGAAGGGGATGATCGCCGACGCCCAGCCGAGGTTGGTGAAGGGGTCCACCACCGAAGTGACGATGTGCAGTCCCAGGAAGACAAGTGTCATCAGCGCGAGGTTGCGATGCAGGCCGGTCGTGAGAAACCGCGGCCAGCTCTGGCTCTGGACGCGAAGGGTGGAGAGGATGCCAAGGATGACGACGCAGCTGAGCAGGATCAAGGTCACAGCACCTGCGCCCCGGGTCGTGTACCAGAGGATGCTGTCGGACACCGGTCAGTGAGAGGCGCCCGTGACGGTCATGCCGCCACCGGATGACGAGCTGACGCCGCTGGAGGATTGGAGCCCGCTCG
>VBJE01000172.1:0-7144 GCA_005879675.1 Chloroflexota bacterium | reverse complement strand
TGGGTCGAGGAGGAAGAGGAGGAGCTCTCGCCCGGGATCGTGGCGGCGCTGACGGCACTGAAAACGCCGACCCCGGCGACCGCCGCCAACGCCGCTCCGGTGGTGAGCCGGTGGAGCAGGCTGAGGGCGGCGTCGCGGGCGCGAACCCGGTCGGACGTCTGGCTGGTTCGTTCCATGGTCAAGAGCCTGGGCAAACCCTCTAGGCCTTACATATGAGCGGGCTGAGAAGTTCCTGAGAGCCGGTTTCCGGTCGCTGCGTACACTCTTGAACGCGGGCGACGGGGATTCAGCTCAGGGGGAATATCTCAAAATCGACTTTGCCATGACATGCCCCCGTAGCTCAGGGGATAGAGCAGGACGGTCCTAACGTCAAGGTCGGGGGTTCGATTCCCTCCGGGGGCACCAGCCGTGAAGCTCTTTTTGCGTGCAAATCTGAAACTCTCATTCGCGCTTGTAGGCGTTAGGCTGAGCCAGTGCAGGTGACTGGGCTGGATGCACGGCGCGAGGCCATGTACCGAATGTGGACCGAACGCGGCGGCAGAGTTCGCCTGGAACCAACCGCACGGAGAATCCGGGCCGTGCTCCGCGGGATCGCTGTGGCTGACAGCAAACGAGCCCAGCTTCTGTACCTCCCGCCGCCGCACAACGCCTACGCCTTTGCCAGGGAGGACGTGCGTTGGGACCTGATCCGTGAATCCGACGCGACCGACTCCATCCCTGGCCTGGGCGTGGTCAAGCTCTGGTCGGTGGAGGCCGGAGGGAAAACTGCCGAGGATGCCGCCTGGACCGTTCCGCAGCCCCCTGAAGGCCTGGATGCGTTGGCCGGACTGGTGATGTTTCGCTGGAACCTGATGGACGAGTGGTACGAAGAAGATGACGAGGTGTTCGTCCATCCCCGCGACCCAGGTCACCGAGTCGACGTTCTCAATTCTTCGCGGCACGTCAAGGTGATGGTCGATGGGGAGCTTGTGGCCGAGACGCGGAGGCCTCGCCTGTTGTTTGAGACCAACCTTCCCGTCAGGTACTACATCCCCAGGCTTGACGTCAGGATGGAGCTTCTCGAGCCAACCGACACCGTCACTCGCTGCCCTTACAAGGGCGTGGCTTCCTACTGGTCGGTGAGCGCCGGGGGCACAAACCACAAAGATCTTGCCTGGTCGTACAGGTCGCCGATTCCCGAGTGCCCGAAGATCGAGAATCTCATCGCCTTCTTCAGCGAGCGTGTCGACCTTGAGGTTGACGGCGAGCGCCAGGAGCGGCCGATGACCCCCTGGTCTGTCGGCCGGCAAAAATAGTCTCTAGGCGACCGCGCTCGATCAGCCCATACTGGCTGTCACCGAGATGTCCGGCCATCCGCTCGCCACGCCTCCCCGGGTCGGAGTGCTGCGCCGGCTCGCGGCCACCCTGTTGGAGCCGCCTGCCTGTGTCATTTGCGGCCGCGGACACGCATCGAGCGGTTGGCTCGTCGACTCGTTCGGCAGGATCTCCGGACGCTGTCGGGGTTGTGTCGAGAGCCCGAACGCTCAGCACGACCAGGACGACAAACCATCTATCGGCGCTCGGCCGCTGACCTAGCTCTGTAGCTCCGCTCAGCCGGTCCAGTTCGTACCGGGCACCGGCAGGTAGGGCATCGGGTCGGTCACCTGGTCGCCGACCCGGAGCTCGAAGTGAAGATGCGGGCCCGTGGAAAATCCGCTCGAGCCCTCGAGTCCGATGAGCTGCCCGCGCACCACCTTCTGGCCATACGCGGCGTTGGTCTGCAGCAGGTGCCCGTACAGGGTGGCGATCCCGCCGCCGTGGGCGATGACCACGAAGTTGCCGTACCCGCTCGCCCCATGCCCGACCGCGACCACCATCCCGTCCGCCGCTGCGGTGACCGGCGCGCCGAGCGGCGCCGACAGGTCGATCCCGGTGTGGAAATGCCTGTAGGGGCCAAGGGGCGGTTCCAGCGCGAACGAGGTAGGGCCGTATCCCTGAGTCACCTGGAAGCCGGTCATGGGCCACGAGAGCTTGAGCCCCGCGATCGTCTTGCCGATCGGAAGCGCGTGGTTCACCATCGCCAGGCCCGTGCCCACCTGGGCCTGCGCCCACGCGGTCTGGTAGGAGCGCAGGATCAGGTCCTGCTCCTGCGACTCCAGCAGCTGCGCCAGGTTGTTCGTGACGCTCGGCGGCTGGTTGGTCAGGTGCGCCTTCGCCGTCCCCAGCTGGGCGATGAGACCCGCGAGCTGCCCGCTGACGATGCTCTGCTGGTCCATCACCTCCTGCAGCGAGCTGAGGTTGGCGACCAGCAGGTCCATGGTGTTTTGGTTCCGGTCGAGGTCGGCCTGGCGCGCATCGCGGTCCTTTTGCAGCTTGACGAGGTCGGCCTCCAACCTGTCCTGGAGCGCGTGCGCCCGCTCGCCCGCAATCACGGAATCCGCGGTCGCGACAAGCGCTTCGCGCAGGTTGCCTGTGCGTGCGATCAGGAGCCAGAACGAGTCCGGCTGGCGGTAGATCGCGCGGGCCATCACCGAGAGCTGCTGCTTCTCGACCTCGATCCTCGCCTCGGTGTCAGAGATCTCGGCGTCGAGCCGCGCGATCTCCGCCTCGAGCTGGGCGATCAGGGCCTCCTCCTGGGCGACCTCGGCCGAGAGCGACAGCTCGATCGCCGCGAAGTTGTCGAGCGTCGTCGCCAGGCGGTGCTCGGCGGTGAGTGCGTTCGCGATGTCGCCGCCGAGACGTGTCTTCAGCTGCTCGTACGCAGCCTCGTTCGGATCCACGGGCGCGGGGCACGAGACGCGGGCGCCGGATGAGGCCGCCGGGCTCGGGCATGGAGACGGGTCCGTGGCGCGGGCGCCAGGCGCCTGCAGCGCGAGCACCGAGGCCACGACGATCGCGGCGCCGGCGGCCCTTCTCACGCGCGCGCCTTCCGGAAGCCGAGCATCGCGGTCGCGGTGCCCAGGACGAGCCCCGCCGTGATCACCGCCGCCAGCACGTACTGCACCGCCGTCGGGCCGACGCCCGGGAGCAGCTGGACATACACGGACGCCTCGAACCGGACCGCCAGGAGGTAGGCGGCGCCGACCAGCCCTGCCGCCAGGGCGCCGGCGATGGCGCCGGTCGTGAGTCCTTCGACGACAAACGGCCCGCGCAACATCCAGCTCCTTGCGCCGAGCAGGCGCGCGATCGCGACCTCTTGCCCCCGTGCGTGCGCGATGCCGCGCATCGAGTTCGCGACCACTGCGTAGGCGACGATGGCGAACAGCAGCACGATGCCGCCCGCGATCCCGCCGGCGACGAGTGCGAAGTGGCGCAGCCGCGAGTAGGTGTCGGGGTCGTAGGAGGTGGGGTAGGCGGGATCGACCGCGGGGTCGCCCTTCACCGAGCTCGCGACCGCGGCCACCTGGGTGACCAGGCGCACCTTGACGTCGAGGCTGGCCGGGAACGGGTTGCTCGAGCTGAGGCTGGCGAGGCTGTCAAGGCCTGGACGCTGGCTTGCCTCCTTGAGCGCCTGCGCGGGCGTCAGGTATGTCACCGAGGCGACGCGTGGGTCACCCGCCAGCCTGGACTCGAGCGCGTCGACGGCGGATTGGGATGCGCCGTCGGCGAGGTAGACGCGCACCACCGAAGCCTGTCCGGCCTGGTACGCCACCGCACCCTGAAGCGCGATCCCGATGAGCGCGAGCGCCCCGCACAGCATCAGCAGGAGCGAGATCGTGCCCACGACGGGAGCCGCGAGCCGGACGTCCCTGCTCCAGCTCCGCAGGCCGTTGAGCAGGACCAGCCGGTAGCCGTTGGCCGTGAACGCGGCCGAACGGCGCCAGAGCGGGAGCGTCGTCGCCTTCGGGGCGCGGTGTGGTCGGGCGCGCGCGGGGAGGACCACTCGCCACCACGCGCGTGTAGGGCCGGCTCCGTTGCTGTGACCGTTGCCGTTGGTGTGGCCATTGCCATTGCCGTTGCCGTTGGCGACCCGGGTGGCGTGTCCATTGCCGTTGGCGGACGGACGTTTCGCGCCGTTCGTCATCACGCGCTCGCTCGGCAGGCGCAGGATTCGCGTCGCCGCGAAGGTGTGCCGGTGAGACGCCACGATGACGGTGGTTCCCCTCGCCGCCGCGTCCTCCAGAAGGTGGGTGATGATCGCGGCGTTCTCCTCGTCCATCGAAGCCAGGGGCTCGTCGGCGAGGAGCACGCGTGGACGCGTCACCAGGGCCCGAGCGACCGCCACCCTCTGCCGCTCACCGGCCGAGAGCTGATGCGGGTACGCCCGCGTCCGCCCCGCCAGCTTGACCGACTCCAGCGCCTCCAGCGCGCGCTGCTTGATGACCCGGTTCGGCACCTGGGGATCGCGCAGCTGGAGCGCGTAGACGATGTTCTCGAACGCGTTGAGCCGGGGCAGCAGGCGCTGCTCCTGGAAGATGAACGCGACGTCGCGACGCAGCCCGTCGAGGCCGCGCCTCCACCGGCGGTGGAGGTTCTTGCCCCGCACCCACAGCTCGCCGGCGCTGGGGCGCAGCTGCCCATGCACGAGGCGCAGCAGGGTGGTCTTGCCGGAGCCGCTCGGGCCGGTTACCTCGAACAGCTCGCCCTGGCCGACGCTGAGGTTGACGCCCTTCAGAACGGGGGTGCGGCCGTACGACTTGGACAGGCCGACGAGCTTGACGGCGGGCTCGGGCGCGAGCTCACCGTTTGCCGCAGGACGCGTTTTAGACGCCCCATTCTTCCGCGTTCGCGCGGCCACTCCGCTGCCGTTCTGGTGCGCGCCAACGCGGCCAGTAGTCGCTGGTCGGCTTCCCACCCTTTCATCCAGATTAGTCCATGCCAGGTCGGTGCAGAAACTTAATCTTGGAAGGTGCGAGTGGCCTAAGAACTGGCTGGGACTTCGGACGTACAGCCACTCAACCGGAGCGGCGCCGCCGAGACCGCGATCGTGAACGCGCCACCGGTCGGCGTGGCGAAGACGAGCCGGCTGCCGTCGCCTTCGTTCTCGCTCACCACCACCGTTGCCGCACCGTCGCTTGTGATGAGCCCGCCGGCCTCCCGCGGCACGTACACGACGGTGGTCGGGTCGCCTGCGTTGCCGCGGGCGCGCATCGTGAACCTGCCGTCGGCGGAGTCGTAATGGAACGTGGCGTTGGGGTCGCCGGTGACGCGCGGGTAGACCCTCGCCAGCAGCCGCTCGCGCCCCGCCCGCAGGCACGGAGCCCTGTCTGACCGCGAGCTGTAGATGCCCCACTTACCGGCGTCGCCGTTCTCTTTCCAGGTCCAGAACATGAACCCCACGCGGTGCTTCTCCTCCTGGAGAAGGACGTTGGTCACGATCTCGTGGTCCCACTCGGGGGAGTCGCCGAACTCCATGACCAGCAGGGCGGCGTTCATCGCCTTCGCCTCGCGGTCGGCCCAGTCGAATCCCTGCTCATATCCGCCCCACGGATAGCTAGCCCTGTCTGGGGGCTGGCCGGCGAACGTGTCGAACGTGTAGATGTGCGTGTACGCGTGGACGCCCAGGACGACGTTCGGGTACGAGCTCACCGGCATCGCCAGGTGCGTCGGAAAGTCGGTGACCTCGCGGCCCAGGCCGGTGTCGATGAAGACGAGATGCCTCGTGTCATGGACGCCGAGGTCTCGGTAACCGCAAACGGCCGGCATGAAGAAGCGGCTCCAGCAAGGCAGTCCGTCGTGCATGCCCGTGAGGGCGTCGATCACCCGGCGATAGAAAGGAAATAGGAGCAGGTCGTCGAACCCGGGTGGCAGGTTCCAGCCGTTCAGGGGCTCGTTGAAGACGCTGAAGCCCGCGACGGTGCTGTCGTCCTTGAAGCGCTGGGCGAGAAAGGCGAGCGTGTCGATGTACTCGTCCTGGACGCCGTCGCGGTCGTACCAGAAGTTGTTGAACGCCTCGAACACCGCCGGGTTGAGCTCGCGTTTGTTGAAGTAGTCCTCGGAGGGGAAGGCGTCCGTGATCGTCGCCCAAGCGGGCGCGCCGGAGTGGGAGTCGAGATGGATCTGCTTGCCGCCGGGAAGCGCGACGTTGACGGTGTTGTCCATGAAACGCGAGTAGGCGTTCTGGTGCATGTCGATGATCACGTACATCCGCCGCTCCCGGGCCCAGTCGACGACCTGGGCGATCCGGTCCAGGTAGGTCCGGTTGAACTCTCCGCGCCTGGGTTCGAGCAGGCTCCACGTCAGCGGCAGCCGGACCGAGTTGAACCCGAGCTCGGCCATCTCGGCGATGTCGTCCTGGCACAGGGGCGGATAGAGGTAGAGGCTCGAGTTGCTCGGGCACCTGCCGCCGTCATACGCGGCGGGCTCGAGGGGATAGAAGGGCCCCGGAAACGGATCCGTCGTCGGATTGGTGCCGGACCAGTAGTCGACCAGGCTCGCCGGGATCGTGCCATGGAGGAGCACCATCCGGCCCTGCTCGTCGGCGATGTAAGGCCTGGCGCCGGACGGATGCGCGACGTGCAGCCACGGCAGCGCCCCCGGCGGCCCTGGCGAGGTGGCGGCCGGCGGGGTGAGCACGATGGAGAGCGAGACGAGGAGCGCGCCTGGGTAGGTCAGCGCCGCGATCACGACCACGAGCAGCCCGATCAGCGTGTTGCGGATCACGATGCGAGCAACCAGTAACCGATGCCCACGAGCATGGTCACGAGCGCCACGAGGCCGGCGATCAGGCCCCCGGTCGCGCTGGCGGTTCCCCGCAGCTCGCCGCGCGAGTCGCGGATGCGGCGCAACGATCGCGCCCCGCTGAAGATGGCGAACGGGGCGAAGACGCCGAAGGGCAGCGCGAGCAGACCAAGGACCAGGGCCCTGGTCGCCGCGCGATCCCTCACGGCGTCAGGCTTTTCACCAGAGCTTGCCGCCGCCAAGCAGGATGTAGAGGATCGGGCCGATGCCCCAGACGAAGCTGATGATGATCCACAGGAACTTCGCCACCCCGCCCATGTCCTTGCGGTTGACGATGTCGATCACCGCGAGCACGAAGGCGACGGGGTGCAGGAAGATCGCCAGCACCACCTCGACGAGGAACTTGATCACAGCCGTGCCTAGTGTTTCACGATCGCGTGCAGCGGGTCGGCGATGCGCGGCCAGCCGCCGCTGGGCGCGTACGTGCCGTCGGCGGCCTGCTCGTAGCTCGCCCTGATCCGGCCGCGGGCGATCTGCGTCACCG
>VBJE01000171.1 GCA_005879675.1 Chloroflexota bacterium | reverse complement strand
ACCTCCGCCTCGGTGTTGTAGGGGGCAAGGCTCGCCCGCACCGCGCCCGGCAGAGCCCTGCGTCGCCCGGCCGTAACCTCGCCCTCGACCTTCACCACCTCGTCCTTGCTCATGTGCAGGAGGTGGAAGACGTAAGGGTTGGCGCAGAAGCATCCGTGACGCACGGCGATCCCGTGCTCGTGGCTCAGGGCCGCGGCGACGAGCCCGTGGTGCAGGCCTTCGACCACGAAGCTGCTCAAGGCGAGACGTGCGCCGTGGCGGGACTCGGCGCCGCCGAGCACGCCGACGCCGGGTATCCGGCTGAGGCCCTCGAGC
>VBJE01000368.1:535-2679 GCA_005879675.1 Chloroflexota bacterium | reverse complement strand
AGGCGCTCAGCGAGCTGAATCGCGTGTACTCCGAGGGTGCGGAGCTGCGGCAGGTGGTCCGGGGGTTGATGGAAGGCTGCCGCGACCGTCTCGTTGCCGCGCTGTC
The DNA here is from genome assembly GCA_005879675.1 of Chloroflexota bacterium. Taxonomy (GTDB): domain Bacteria; phylum Chloroflexota; class Dormibacteria; order Dormibacterales; family Dormibacteraceae; genus 40CM-4-65-16. Next base: position 2,573 of record VBJE01000368.1, on the reverse strand, counting down.
GAAGCACGACCAGGCGACGGCGCGACGGTTGTCGGCGGTGCTCGACGCGCTGCTGCACCTGGACGGAGAGGTGAGGAGGCACGCCGAGCCGCGGTTCCTGGTCGAGGCGACGCGAGGCGGCCCCAGGCGAGCAGAAGGTCCAGTCCGCCCCTCCGGCGCTACGCGCCACCTCCCCACCAGGTGGGGAGGACAAGGCTCCAGCTGCCCCTCCGGCGCTGCGCGCCACCTCCCCACCCGGTGTGGAGGACAAGTCTCCGGCGGTGCGGGCCACCTCCCCGCCAGGTGGGGAGGACAAGGCACCGGTGACGGGGTGGAGCGAGGTCCTCGAGAAGCTCAATCGCACCGTGCGGGCCGCGTACCTCGACGCGCAGCCCGAGGTGGATGGGTCGGTGCTCGTGCTGTGGTTTCGGTATGGGTTCCACCACAAGAAGGCGCAGGAGCAGTCGGCGCAGCTGATGCCGCACGTGCGCGCGTGGCTCGGCGATGACGTCAGGATCGACTTCCGGCTGCGCGAGAACGAAGCGGCAAAAGCCCCGCCCCGGCCGGCGAGCCCGGAGGACGATCCCTTCGTGCGCGAGATCGTGCGCCGGTTCGACGGACGCGTGACGAGGGTGAAGGAGGTCTCCGAGTGAAGGACCCGATGAAGATGCTGCGCCAGGTGCAGCAGATGCAGGACCGGATGCAGAAGGTCCAGAAGGAGCTCGACACCGAAACCGTGGAGGCCACCGCCGGCGGCGGCGCTGTCACCGTCGTGGCGACCGGCAACCAGAAGCTGGTGTCGGTGCGCATCGACCGCGGAGCCGAAGAGGATCTCGAGATGCTGCAGGACCTCGTCGTGGCGGCGGTCAACGAGGCGATGGAAAAGTCGAAGGAGATGGCTGCGGCGAAGATGCAGTCGGTCGCCTCCGGACTGGGACTTCCGCCCGGCCTGATCTAGCGAATGCCCGCGCTCCCCGAACCGCTGGAACGCCTGATCCAGGAGCTGTCGCGGCTGCCGGGCATCGGGCCGAAGACCGCGCAGCGCCTCGCGTTCCACCTGCTGCGCGTGGACCGCGTGCGCGCGGACTCGCTGGCGCAGGCGATCGAGGACGTGAAGGCGCGAATCGGCTACTGCGAGCGCTGCTACAACATCGCGGAAGGTCCGCTGTGCGCCATCTGCGCCTCAACTCGCCGCGACCCCTCCGTGCTCTGCGTGGTCGAGTCGGCCTTCGACGTGTTGGCGGTCGAGCGGACGGCGGAGTTCAGCGGACTCTACTTCGTCCTGCACGGCGTGATCTCGCCGATCGACGGCATCGGCCCTGAGCAGATCCACGTCCCACAGCTGCTCGACCGAGTGCGCGACGAAGCGGTGGCCGAGGTCATCATCGCCACCGACGCCGACATCGAGGGCGAGGCGACGGCCGTTTACCTGCAGCGTGCGCTGCAGCCCCTGGTCGCCCGGGTGACGCGCCCGGCGCACGGCCTGCCCGTCGGGGGCGACCTCGAGTACGCCGACGAGCTGACCCTGGCGAGGGCGATGGCGGGCCGCAGGACGTTCTGAGGCGTGCCCGGCACCATCGATTCCGGTCAGCCGGCTCTTCTCTTCGACCTCGACGGGACGCTCGTCGACTCCGTGTACCAGCACGTGCTGGCGTGGAGAGAGGCGCTGGAGCACGAAGGCATCGACCTGTCCGTGTGGCGGATCCACCGCCGGATCGGCATGAGCGGCGGGCTCTTCCTGCGCGCCCTGGACCGCGAACTGGGAATGCAGATCACCGCCGAGCAGGCGGAGCGGCTGCAGAAGCTGCACGGCGAAGGCGTGAGGCGCCGGCTCGAGCAGATTCGACCGCTGCCGGGAGCACGCGAGCTGCTGGGTCGCCTGTCGGAGATCGGGGTGCCATGGGCGATCGCCACGAGCGGCCGGGCGGAGAGCGCCCACCCGATCACACGGCTCCTGCAGCTGCCGCCTGGCACGGTCGTGATCACGCGCGACCAGGTGCCGTTCGCCAAGCCGAACCCGGACCTCTTCCTGGCGGCGGCGGCCCGGCTGGGCCGGGAC
>VBJE01000368.1:0-517 GCA_005879675.1 Chloroflexota bacterium | reverse complement strand
GCGGGCGTCGGCGCTGGGGGTCGGGCTCCTTTCCGGGGGCTACGGCCGGGACGAGCTGACGGCGGCGGGGACCTACCGCGTCTACGACGACCCGGCCGACCTGCTGGCGCATCTCGACGAGCTGGGCATCCGCACCCAGGGGTAGGGCCCCCCCGGAAGCCCCGGCCCGCCCAGGTTGCAATCTCGTGTTGGGCGCGGGTATCATTCACGGGTTCCTCCACCGAACAGGTTTCGTGCGCCCATAAGGGGGGTAGAAACGGAGTTCGGCTCGAAGGAGCCTGCACCTTGACAACTGAAGAGTGGGAAAGACTCTGAGAGTCTGAGAAGACTCAGGGCATACGCTCTGGGTCCTCCGTTTTTAGACGGAGAGTTTGATCCTGGCTCAGGGTTAACGCTGGCGGTGCGCATAACACATGCAAGTCGAGCGAGGGCTCATTTCCCGCAAGGGAGATGGGTTCCTAGCGGCGAACGGGTGAGTAACACGTGGGCAACCTTTCCTATCGCGGGGGATAACAGC
>VBJE01000367.1 GCA_005879675.1 Chloroflexota bacterium | reverse complement strand
AAGAACATCCGCCGCAAGGTCGGCGCCCGCTATATCGAGACTGTGTTCGGCGTCGGCTACCGCTTCGCCGAGCCGGCGGAGAGGTGAGGCGGCCACCTCCGTGGTGGCCGGAGGGCGAGCCGTTTCCATACCGGCGCTGGGGCCGGCGTGGCTATGGCCCTCCGCAATTCGTCCGTTGGATCGGCTGCTTCTTCCTTTCGGTGGTGGGCGTGGCGGTGTTCACCGGTGCGCTCGCCGGGGCGGTGTTCGGCCGCGGCGGGAACGTCCATCCGTTCTTTGTGTTCCCGATATTCGTTGTGCTCGCCCTGATCGCGATCGCGGTGATCGGCGGTCTGCGCCGCATCTCGCGGCCGATGAACAACCTGATCGACGCCGCGCGCCGGATCGAATCGGGTGACTACTCGGCGCAGGTGCCGGAATGGGGCTCGGCGGATATCCGCAGCGTCGCGCGCGCCTTCAACTCCATGTCAGCTCGGCTGAAAACGATCGACGAGCAGCGACGCTCGTTCCTGGCCGACGTGACCCACGAGTTGCGGACGCCGCTGTCGGTGATCCGAGGGCAGGCGGAGGCAATCTCTGACGGCGTCTACCCCGCCGACGCCGCCCACCTGGCGCCGATCCTGGACGCCACCCAGGCGCTTGACCGCCTGGTCGAAGACCTGCGCACGCTGGTGTTGACCGATGCGGGCAACCTGGTCCTGCACAAGGAACCGACCGACCTGGGCGTGCTGGTCCGGGAGACGGTCGAATCGTTTCGCCCGCAGGCCGAGGCGAAAGGAGTATCGCTGGCCGTCGAGGCGGCCGACGACATGCCGACCGTCGAGGTCGACCCGGGCCGGATCAGGCAGGTGATCGGGAACCTGCTTTCGAACGCGATCCGCCACACGCCATCGGGCGGCTCGGTGAAGGTGGCGGTGGGCGCGCCGGCCACGATCACGGTCACTGACACGGGCGAAGGAATCCCGCCCGACGTCTTGCCTCACGTGTTCGAGCGCTTCGCTAAAGGCGCGAACTCAACCGGCAGCGGCCTTGGCCTGGCGATCGCGCACGACATCGTGCGCGCGCACGGCGGCCGGCTGACCATTGACAGTGCACCGGGCAAGGGAACCGCGGCTCAGGTGGCGATCTGAGAATGTGGCCGGAGACGGGCTGGAGGCAGCGTCTCTTGTGACACGATCTTGCACAAAAGGGGCCGGTGTTCCGGCCCCTTCCGGTAGGCGCCCGATCGCTAGCGGGCGACTACGTATTGGCGAGCGCGGAGCACATATCCTGGACGCTTGAGCTTGTTCGGTCAAAGCTCAGAATGTTCCCGGACGGAAGGTCACCGGCCCGCTGGTGAGAATCAACAGGCCCGATGAGCCCTGACCGAGCTGACCTGGAAAGAGGTAGATCAGCGAGCGCCCGGACAAGGTAAAGATCGTGTTGCCATTTGCGTCGATCACGATGCTTCCCGGGCCCGAGATGTTGATCGTGAGCGACTTATGGTTCTGCTCATTGGTCAGAGTGGCAAAAAGCGAACCAGTAACGATCTGCTTCCCGTTCGAGAACGTGGTGATGAACTCTTTATTGGTCGGAAACGCCACATCCACAGCGAACCCGCAGATTGACGCGTCCAGCGTGAACGGCGCAGCTGGTAGCCCCTCACGGGCCGGTTTTTCAGCTGCCACCGGAGCCGGAACGAGTGCAACGAGTGCGGCTATGACTGTGACTGCGACTGCGAATCGCTTCACCGCAAGACCTCCTTTGAGAAGGATCCAGTGAACGAGTGTTGACCGGGCGAACCGGCGGCCCACGTGCCCGGCCGCGGCACCGACCAGATGTAGCTAAGCGCGGCCGTTCGGCCGCCCACGACCCCCACTCACGCCACAGCGCCACTTTCCCCCTCTGCCGAGTCTGTGCGGCAGTCGCCAGGCTGTCAATAGGACGGCGCGAGAAGACTGCGCAACGATGGAGGCGTTACTTGACGCATCAGGTCGCGTTGACCACCTTCTACCCTTCATCGGCGTCATCAAAGGCGCACCATCGTGGCTTGGAGGCGCGCGGTGGCTAATCAGGGTTTGGGGCGAGACTGACAGCTGACTCTCCGCCAGGTGCAGACAGGAGTCGCAGGACCGGGTTTCTTCCTTTTGATAACCCACGGTGCATGGGCCCGTTACACCGGCATGGCTAAACTGCAGCGCTCATGGAGCGTGAGCTATCGGGCGCCCTTCCCCTGGTCAAGGCTGAGGAAGTCCACAAGGTCTTACGACCGGCAGTTGAAGATGTTTTGCAAGCGCGAGGCTTTGCGCGAACTGCCGGAACGCCGCTCGACCTGAGCCCGCAGCGCCGCGGGTGGTGGGTCGCGATCACTGGAGACCACTTCGCGGTCGTAGATCTCCAGCTGAATCCCCGCGGCTTCAGCAGGCATTGGGGTAGTCGCTTCACGTTGAACTTCGAGCTTTCGCCCCGACCAACACCGATAGGGTCGGACTATTTGAGAGCGCGACTGTGGAAGCTTCTCGAGCGCGGTCATCGCAAGCGCGCACTCGAGATCCAGAGAAAGGTGGTCGCCTCGCTGCCCGAGCCCCCGGAGCTCATCAGGAGAAACTTCCATGGAACCCGCTTCGCCCCGCCGCGTTATTGGCCGTGGGAGGACGTTTGGCTGCGCTACAGCACGCTCGACGACGTGCGGGTTTGGGCTGACTTCTTGAAGCAAAGCCTTCCGTCCGCGACCGACCGATTTGTCGCCTCAGCCAGAAAGAAGATTGGTCGTCAGTTCACATATCGCCTCAGATGACGGCTAAAGTCAGCCGCGAAGCGGCACCACGTGCACGTAACGTGCTGATTCGTGTACTCTCGCATCATGCCCGATGCGAATCGTCGTCTCAACGTCACCCTTGATCATGCATACGCTGCAAAGCTCGCCAGGTTGGCGCAGCGAACGCATGTGAATGAAGGCACACTCGCGCGATCCCTTCTTTCACAGGCGCTTGACGAAGCCGACCCTGATCCGCGCCACGCGGCTGCCCTTTTGGACGGCCTACCCGGAGCGTATGAGCGGGCCCAGCAAGGCCTCGAAGATGCCAAGGCTGGTCGGACGATAAGTCTGGACGACCTCTAGCGCGTGGCGCGGATCGAGTTTTCCAGGTCCGCCGCGACCGACCTGGATCGATTGATCCGCACCCACAGCCTGCCAAAGAACACCAAACAGCGGCTCAGGAGCGCGGTACGTCCACTCGGTCGCTTTCCTCGGCTCGGTCCGGAGCTAGGTGGCCGATGGTCGGGCTTTCGCTTCGTCTTGGGTCCTTGGCGGTGGATGCTGGTCGTTTACGTCTATTTCGAAGACGAGGACCGAGTCGTCATCGTGACAGTCCAGGACGCACGGTCATCTCGCGCAGCTCGTTCCGGCGAATGACCGAGATCAAGGTGGAGCGGGAGACGGGCTTCGAACCCGCTACCTCGACCTTGGCAAGGTCGCGCTCTACCAAGTGAGCTACTCCCGCTCGGCCACGGCCAGGGGATCGATTTTACCCGGCTAGCCCATCCCAGCCAAACCGGCCGTCGTGGGCGGCCGGCACGGCGTGAACCTCCGCCCCCACCGATCGCGCAATGCGTTCACACGCAGGGCGGACTCGTGCAGCTTCGTCCGGTCCAGGCGGCCCGCGAGCACAGCCGCACGCACGGCCCCGATCGCCGACCCCTCGTAGGCCAGGTCGGCGTTCCCCAGCAACAGCACGTCGTTGCCCGCCCCCAGGGCCATCACCGCGGCCTGCGGCAGCGGCCAGCGCGCCCCGATCCCGCCCATCGACAGCGAGTCGGCCATGATCACCCCCGAAAAACCCAACTGGGTCCGCAGCCGCGAGATGACCGGCGCCGAGAACATCGCCGGGGTGGATCCTCCCCCCAGGCCAGGAACGTAGACCGCGGTCACCATCACCGCGTCGGCGCCGGCGGCGATTCCCGCCTGGAACGCGGGCAGCTGCACCTTCGCCCACGTCGCCTCCGACTCGTTGTCGGTCGGGATGGCCACGTGCGGGTCGCCCGCCGCGCCGCCCAGACCCGGGAAATGCTTCACCGTCGCGCCCACTCCCCCGTCGTGCAGCCCCTGCACGGCCGCGCCGACCAGCGGCGCCACCACGGACGGACTGGAACCGAACGACCGGCCGCCAATCACCAGGTCCCGAGGGTTGGTACGCACGTCGGCCACCGGGGCCAGATTCAGGTCCACGCCGGCCGAGCGCAGCCCCGCGCCGTTGATCCGCTCCAGCTCGCGCACACGCGCCACACCGCCGGCGGCCATGTCCACCGGCCAGGGCGGCGCGAACGATGCCTTCACGTTCGCCACCTCGCCGCCTTCCTCGTCGAGCATCACCAACGTCGGGTGCTCCTGGCAGGACTCCGAGGCGAGGGCCTGCAGGCGGTCGCTCCACGCGCGCACCCCGGCGGGCGTGCCCCCGAAGTTCGGGGTGAAAAGCAACACGCCGCCGATGTGGTACTGCGACAGGACCGGCCGCACCGCCGGCCAGCCGACCGTCCCCTTCCATGAG
>VBJE01000170.1 GCA_005879675.1 Chloroflexota bacterium | reverse complement strand
GAACCATGTTCGTCTCGGAGGACGAGATGCTCCGTTACGAAGAGGCCTTCGAGCTGATGGGAAGGCGCTACCCCGTGGTCGCCGTGTGCCAGTACGACGTCCGCGAGTTCGACGGCGTCGCCATGCTGCGGGCGCTCAAGGCCCACCCCGACATGTTCGAGGTCAGGATCGCGACGTTCCTCAACTAGCCGGCGGGCGCGGGTTCCGGCTGCGCGAGGACCTTGTTGAAGAAGAGCCAGACCAGCTTTCGTCGTAGGCTCGGCCGGCCTGGCTCGCGGTCGGCGTGATGCGCGCCCGCGAGTAATCCTGCCTTAGCCCCTCCCCGGCCCTCTCCCCGATGGGGGCTTTCCTGCTTAAGCCCCTGCGCGCAAGCGCGACAAGGACGGCTCGCAAGCTCGCTTCGCCATCTGATTGCTCCCCGGCCCTCTCCCCGAGGGGGAGAGGGTGCCTCTACCTACCTTGTTTAGTTGACGAGCTCCAGTTCCCTGGCGGTCACGACGGCGTTGACCATGGACCTCGCCCCCAGCTTGGCGCTGATCGACCGCACGTGGGTGCGCACGGTCGCGTAGCTGATCCCGAGCCGGTGCCCGATCTGGCGCGTACCGACGCCGTCCGCCATCAGCTGCAGCACCTCGCGCTCGCGGGGGCTGAGACTGTCGCGCATGTGCTCTCGGTCCCGGCCCCTGCTCACGAGGCGCGCGACCATTGCCGGCGAGATGAGGCTTGCGCCCTGCGCCACCTTGCGGATCGCCGCGATCAGCTCCGAGCCGGGGCTCGACTTGTGGACGTAGGCGCTGGCGCCGGCCTCCACCGCCGCCAGGCGGGCGTCATCGCTGTCGTCGCGGCTCAAGAACACAAACCGCGCGCTGGGAAACGCCTCCCGCATCACGAGGGTCGCGTCGCGGCCCGTGCCGTCGTCGAGGTGATAGTCCATGACCACGACGTCGGGCGCGAGCAAACGCGGCAGCGCGGCCGCGCCGAGAACCGAGGTCGCCTTGCCGACGACGTCCATGTCGGCCTGGCCGTCGAGGAGGAGGCCTATGCTCTCGGAGACAAGCTGGTGGTTCTCGACGATGACCACGCGAATCCGACCGGCCTGGCCTTCGAGCAGGCGCGTCGGAGGCATCTTCCGCAGCTTGAGCCGGCTCATCGCCATGCTCAGGACAGCTCGGCCCGCCTCACCAGGTAGCGGGCCTCAAGTAGCTGGACGACTTCCGCCACCCCAGCCCGCTCGTCGGTGTGGGCCAGGCGAAGGCGTTCCCTGAAGGTGCCGAGCCAGCCACAGATCTCCTCCAGGCTGTCGACCCCCGGCACATAGAGCTCCAGAGAAGGCAAAGGGGCCAGACCCTCCCTTCGGACCTTGGCCCCTTGCCCGGTCGTTGCCCCCCGGTGGTTCGAATTGATCCTGCTGCTCCCTGCAGCCATGCCGCGCCCACCTTACCGCGTCGAGAGCAATATTCCGGGCCAAAAATCGCGTAGGCGGTGTAGATTCAGGTGCGTGGAAGCCCGGATTCCGCGGGAGCCGGCGCAGACCTGGAGCCAGCTGCCAGGAGAGGACCTCACCACGTCGGCCCTTCCCGAGGTCGCGGGGTGGATCTCCATCTACGAGGAGATGGGAGCGGTCCTGCGCTCCGTGATCTCGCGGACCGATGGTTCGGCCGACATGGATGGCCTCCGGCGCAACCTGCAGTGGATCGAGGAGCGCCTCGGGGTCTGGCGCGACCGGCACGCGGCGCTGGCGGGGGTTGCCATCGACCGCAAGGACCACACCCTCATCTACGGTGGCAAGTCGCTCCGCCTGACGCGCCGCGAGGCGGACCTGCTGGATTTCCTCCTCCGGCATCCCAGGACGTCTTTCACCAGCAAGCAGCTCGCCACTCTGGCGTGGCAGAACTCACGCCTGTCCGACGCGCAGGTGCGGACCTACATCATGCGATTGCGAGGCAGGCTCCGGGACATAGGGCTTGGGGAGTCGATCACCGTGGTGCGCAACCGCGGCTACGGCATGGCCGCGAACCTCGGGGGCGGAAAAACGGGATCGTGAGCGAGCTCGAGCCGGACAAGCACGTCGGCGAGCAGCTCGTTTCGGCGCGGCTGCAGGTGCTGCAGTCGAAGAGGCTGCTGATGGCCTCCAACCAGCGACGGCAGCAGAGACGGGGCACCGAGGGGCTCGCCGAGCGAATCGAAAAGCTGCGCAAGGAGATCGAGCACGCGCAGCTCGCTTACCGCGTCGCGCTCGTGAGGTGGGGCTCGCCCGCGATGTCGGACTACTGGCCCGCCGCCTACAGCCGCCTGATCGACCTTGCCGACCATCTCGCCTTGAGGCTCAAGAGCGCCGCCCGGGGCGGGTCGGTCTCGAGGCGCTACGAGCTGTCGGTCGAGGTCGAGGTCCTCGAATTGCTGATCCAGCAGTGGCGCGAGTCGCTGCGCCTCACGATCGTCAAGGCGAGCGCCTGAAGTAGGCGCTGTCCCTAGTCCGGGACCTCGACCTTGATCTCCTCCATCACGAGCACCACCGCCTTGGGCCGGTCGCCCTCGGCGATGACATGCGCCCTCACGCGGCAGCGGATCCTCCTGCCCCGCCGCGTGAGCGCCTCCACCGACCTTTCCTGGTGCTGCCCGCCGCCGGTGAGCACGGAGCGAATCATCTGCGCGAGCTCTTGCGCGGGCAGGCCGATGTCGAGGTCGTAGAAGGAGCGGCCGACGACCTCGTCGGAGCGCAAGCCCCACATGTCGGCGGCGCGCTCGTTCCAGACCAGCACGTTCATCTCACCGTCGAGCACAACCGCGCCGACCTCGATGTTGGCCGTGATCGCGTTCAGGAGAGCGTTGAGGGTCCCGACCTCGTCGGTGCGGACCCTGAGATCGGTGTTGATCGTGTTCAGCTCGGCGTTGGTCGACTCGAGCTCCTCGTTCATGGTCTCGAGCTCTTCGTTGCTCGACTGGAGCTCCTCGTTGGTCGTCTCCAGCTCCTCGACCGTCGACTGCAGCTCCTCGTTGGTCGTCTCCAGCTCTTCGTTGCTCGACTGCAGCTCTTCGTAGGCCGTCTCCACGTCCTGACGCGAGCGCTCGAGCTCGGTGCGCAGCTGCGTGGCGGCGGTGACGTCGATGTAGCTGATGCTGGCGCCGACCACGGTGCCGTCGTCCTCCATAAGTGGGGCCAGGTGGACGTCGAAGAACGCTATGGCGCCGTCCGCGAGCGGCACCTGCGTGGCCGCAAGCACGACCGGCCGGCGCTCGCGAAAGGCGTGGTCGACGGGGGTCCGAAGGTCGATCGGCTTGTACGAGATCTCCAGGTCCTTCAGGGCGCGGCCCACGTCGCCTGGAGAGAGGTTGAAAAGTCGACGCGCCGGTTGGTTGGCGCCCGCGAGCGCGCCCAGGGTGTCGACCACCAGCTGGGGATACGGGATGCCTTCCGTCGCGAGCTCGCGAACCCTTGTCTGCCGGGCGACCTCGTCGGTCGTCTCGCCGTTGCCCAATTCGGTCGGCAGCAGCCGCCGCTCGCGCAGCCGCAGAGGCGCGACCTTGGAGAAGATGCGCTGCTTGAGGTCGACCGGTTGGAACAGATCGGCGTGGGAGAGCAACATCTCCGCCTTGCCGAGAAACAGGGCGCCGTCGTCCTTCAGCGCGTAGTGAAACCTCCCGAGGATGCGCTCCTGGGCCTCGGCGGTGAAGTACATGAGGCAGTTGCGGCAGATAAGCAGGTCGAGGCGCGAGATTGGTGCATCCTGCATGAGGTCGTGGCGGCCGAAGATCAATGCTCGACGGAGCGCGGCACGGAACGCGAAGCGCGCGCCCTGGGCTTCGAAGTAGCGCGCCCTGAGGTCCTCGTCGAGGGATTCGAGATCCTTGGCCGTGTAACCAGCCCGGGCCTTGTTGAGCGCGTCCTCGTCGATGTCGGTGGCATAGATCTTGACCCGGCGGACGAACTCGTCCGGGCCCATCGCCTCGCACAGCAGAATCGCCGCGGAGTATGCCTCCTCGCCTGACGCCGTGCCCGTGCTCCAGACCCGGATCGGACCTCCCCTGGCGATCGTGCGGGGCAGCACGTTTGCGGCGAGGTAATCCCATGCCGGCCTATCGCGCAAGAACTCCGTGACGTTGATCAGGATCTTGTCGAAGAGGGCCTGGAACTCTTCCGCGTGGACCTGCAGGTAGTCGAGATAGCTCGTGAAGCTGTCGATCCCGAGCTCCTGGCAACGCCTCGACACTCGCCGGAGGAGGCTCGGGCGCTTGTAGCCGGTGAAATCGGCGCCACGTGTCTCCCGGAGGTACTCGATGACGCTCTCGAACTGCTCGCCGCCCTCGAGGGTCAATCTCTGGCCTCGCCCGCGATCAGCGTGGCCAGGACGGACGGGATCTCTTCGAGCGGCAGCACGAAGTCCACGGCTCCGGTCTTGATCGCCGCCGAAGGCATGCCGAAGAACTCGGACGAGGACTCGTCCTGGACGATGACGGTGCCACCGCGCTTCTTGATCGCGGTCACGCCCATCGACCCGTCCTTGCCGGCGCCCGTGAGCACGACGGCGATCGCGCGCTCGCCAAATGCGGCTGCCACGGATTCGAACATCAGGTCAGCCGAGGGCCGGACGAAGTTGACGAGCTCGGTCTGGGTCAGGCTGATGGTCCTATCGCCGTTGACGAGGAGGTGGCGGTCGGGCGGAGCGAGGTAGACGTGGCCGGGCTCGATCTCCATTCCGTGTTCGGCCTGGTCCACGGGCAGCTTCGCCCGCCTCCGCATGATCTCGGGCATCAGGCTGCGGTGCCGCGGGTCCAGGTGCTGGACGCAGACGACGATGACCGGGAGGTCCCTGGGCAGGCGCTGGAGCACGTCGGTCAGCGCATGGACGCCGCCGGCCGAAGACGCGATCGCGACGATCTCGAATGGAGGGTTCATGCGGGCCGGCGCCGGCCGGCGCTCAGCCTGGTCCAACGTACCTGTCATCATCCTCTGGTCCGGGTCATGGGAGTAGGTCATGATGCGCGGGCCGAGGTGGTGGGCAGCCTGCTGCGGCCCGATTATCTCGTCGCGGCGCGCAAGCGGCTGGAGGCAGGCGAGGTCGACGCGGCGGGCTTCAAAGCGGTCGAAGACCGCGCCGTGGACGAAGCGGTGGAGCTGCAGACCTCAGCCGGCATCGACGTCATCACCGACGGCGAGCAGCGTCGCTACGCGTTCTTCGGCCACCTGGTCGACTCGATGTCCGGCTTCGACAGGTTGGGCGGCTGGGCGATTCCCTTTCGGGACGAGAAGGGCGAGCAGCTCGTCTTCCAGCGACCGGTCGTGGTCGAGAGGCTGCAGCCCTTGCGGAGCATGGCCGCGGAGGACTTCACCTACCTGCGGGCGCGGACCCGGCATCCGGTCAAGGTGACGATGATCAGCGCGCAGCAGGCGGCTGCGTACTACGACCCCGAGAAGTCGAAGGGCGCCTACCCGACGCGCGACGCCTACCTCGACGACATCGTGAGGTACAGCCGCCGCGAGGTCGACGAGCTCGCCCGCCTGGGCTGCACCTACATCCAGGTCGACGCGCCGCAGTACGCGGCGCTGCTCGACCCAGAGCTCCGCGAGGGCTACCGCAAGCGCGGCAGCGACCCGGAGAAGCTGATCGACACCTGCATTGAGATGGACAACGCGATCATCGAGGGCCATCCGGGCGTCACCTTCGCCATGCACATCTGCCGCGGCAACAACCAGAGCAAGTTCTACGCCTCGGGCGACTACGAGCCGATCGCGCGCATCTTCGAGCGGACGAGGTTCAACCGCTTCCTGCTCGAGTACGACGACGAGCGCTCGGGCGGATTCGAACCGCTGAAGCACGTTCCGGAGGACCGGGTGGTGGTGCTGGGCCTGGTCACGAGCAAGAAGCCGGCGCTCGAGCGGGAGGAGGAGCTGAAGCGGCGAGTCCAGGAGGCGTCGCGATTCCTGCCCCTCGCACGCCTCGCCCTCAGCCCGCAGTGCGGGTTCGCGTCGACTATGGAGGGCAACCGGTTGACCCAGGACGACCAGCGCCGCAAGCTGGAGCTCGTCGGCCGGGTGGCGCGAGCGGTGTGGGCCTGAATCAGTAACATCGAGGGTTGGTGCTGCGGAGATTGGGTTCCCCTGAGCCGAGGGTGCTCGGCGATGAGTTCGCGCTGCTCGTGGCGAGCGTCGCCGACTACGCGATCTTCATGCTCGATCCCGCAGGCATCGTCGTCACCTGGAACGAGGGCGCGGAGCGGATCAAGGGATACCGATCCGACGAGATAATCGGGCGGCACTTTTCCATCTTCTACCCGACCGACGATGCCCGGAACCGAAAGCCGGATTGGGAGCTCGAGGTCGCCAAGCGAGAGGGCCGGTACGAGGAGGAGGGGTGGCGCATCCGCAAGGACGGAACCCGCTTCTGGGCCAACGTGATCATCACCGCACTTCGCGACGACAAGGGCCACCTGCGCGGTTTCGGGAAGGTGACGCGCGACCTGACCGAGCGACACCGGGCGGAGGAGCGCCGCAACGCGGAGCGCGATGCGGAGGCGACGCGCCTGCGTCAGCACGCCGACCGGATGGTCGAGCTCGAGCGGACGAAGACCGAGTTCCTGAACCTTGCGTCGCACGAGCTCCGGAGCCCGCTGACCGTGCTTCGCGGCTACAACTCCATGCTCGAGGACGGCTCGATCCCGGCCGAGCAGATCCCGGCGGTCGCCCGCATCCTGGAGACCAAGCTGGCCCAGATGGACCTGCTGATCGAGCAGATGCTGGAGACGGCGCGCCTCGAGCACGACAGCTTCGACCTGGTGCGGGACAGTTTTGAGCTGGGCGACGTGGCCCAGGAGCAGCTGGACGTGTTCCGCGCGCTCGCTCGGGACCACCGGTTCGTGATGGGGCCGGACGCAGGTCCTCTCGTCGTCGAGGGTGACAGGGCGCGGATCGCGACGATACTCGCGAACTTCATGGACAACGCTGTCAAGTACTCGCCCCGCGGAGGCGAGGTCACCGTGACGACGGGACGGCAGGGCGATGACGCATTCGTCAGCGTGCGCGACCAGGGCATGGGCATCGTTCCTGAGCACCTGCCGCTGCTCTTCACCCGCTTCGGGCGTCTTCCCACCGAGGAGAACGTGACCATCCCGGGTACAGGCCTCGGCCTGTTCCTCTGCAGGGAGCTCGCGATCCGGCACGGCGGCAACATCGAGGTGCGATCGAAGCCCGGCGTCGGGACCCAGTTCACGCTGACGCTCCCCTTGAAAAACCGCTGACCTCGCTTACCTTATTAGTGGCGTCCGTCTACCAGGGGTAAGGAGGCTTCCATGAACCTTCCGGCTGGCGTGAGCTCGCACACAGTTCAGACCGAACGGCTGCGGATGAAGTACATCGAGTCGGGACCGGCCGATGGCGTGCCGGTGGTCATGGTCCACGGCAACCTTTCCACGGGCCGGTTCTTCGAGCACCTGATGCCGGGCGCGCCCGAGAACTTGCGGATCATCGCGCCGGACATGCGCGGATTCGGCGACACGGAGCAGAAGCCGATCGACGCCACGCGCGGCCTGCGCGACTGGGCCGACGACGTGTTCTCGTTGGTCGAGCAGCTGGGCATCAAGCGGCCCGTGCATCTCGCCGGATGGTCGACGGGGGGCGCTGCCATCGCGAACTACGCCGTGGACCGTCCGGCCGCCTCGCTGACCTTCATTGACCCCGTGTCGCCTTACGGGTTCGGCGGCGTGCGCCTGGACGGGACGCCGTGCTTCCCGGACTACGCCGGCAGCGGAGGCGGCACCGGGAACCCGGAGTTCATCCAGCGCATCGCCGACCACGACACGTCGACGGACTCGCCGTTCTCCCCTCGCAACGTCATCAACAGCTCGTACTGGTCGGCGTCGCACCGCGAGCCGAAGGAGCGCGAGGAAATGCTCCTCGAGGAAGTCCTCAAGTCGGTCACGGGCGACGACGGCAACCCGGGCGACTCGGTCCCGTCGCCGAACTGGCCGGGGATGGCGCCCGGCACGCGCGGCGTGCTGAACGCCCTGTCGCCTAAGTACTGCCGCTGGGCGGACATCGTCGACCTCTCCCCCAAGCCGCCGATCCTGTGGACGCACGGCACGGCCGACATCGTGGTCGCGGACGGCTCGGCGTGGGAGATGGGGACGCTGGGCAAGCTGGGGTACGTCCCCGGCTGGCCGGGCGAGGAGGTGTTTCCGCCGCAGCCGATGGTGACCCAGATCCGGAACGTGCTGG
>VBJE01000169.1 GCA_005879675.1 Chloroflexota bacterium | reverse complement strand
CACCGCGCGCTCGACCACCTGGGCGCGCGACGGCTCCGGCGCCTGGTGGTCACGCACATCCATCCCGACCACTACGGCGCCGCGGGCGCGCTGGCGGGGAAGGGGCTCGCTGACCTCTACATGCACCGCCTCGAGGTGCCCCTCGTGCATCCGCGCTACGTGGAGCTCGAGCACCTCGTCGAGCAGGTGAGGGCGTACCTCCTGGTCAACGGCGTGCCCGAGGACGAGGCGGACGTGCTCAGCAACTCGCAGCGGGCGCTCAGCCAGGTGGTCAAGACCGCCGATCCCTCGGTGCAGCTCGATGGCGCGGAGCTGGTCGGCATGGGCAATCACGCTCTGCGCGTCGAATGGACGCCTGGCCACTCGCCCGGGCATGTGTGCCTCCACGAAGCGCTCACCGGGCTGCTGTTCGCGGGCGACCACGTCCTTCCCGAGCTGTCGCCGAACATCGGCCTGCACCCGCAGAGCACACCCGACCCGCTGCACGACTACCTCCAGGGCTTGAAGCGGATGGCTGCGCTCGATCCCAAGCTCGTGCTGCCCGCGCACGGGCGACCCTTCTCGGACATCGCCGGCCGCGTCGAGGCCCTCGTGTCCCACCACGCCCGGCGCCTCGACCAGATCCTCGAAATCGTCGGCCATCGGGAGAAGAGCGGCTGGCAGGTCGCGCTGGAGCTGTGGGGCCCGCGCGAGAACCTCTACGAGAAGCGCCTCGCGCTCCAGGAAGGGCTGGCCCACCTGCAGGCCCTCGCGGTCGAAGGTCGCGTCGAGAAGACCGTCACGCCCGAGACCGTGCGCTGGCGGCTGTCTTGATTCCGAGCGGCAGGATGTCGGCGGGGTAGCACCCGACTCCGACGACGCCCGGACCGGCGTGGGCGCCGACCACCGGACCCAGCGGTTGGATCATCAGCGTCTCGGCCACCGGCTCGAGCTCGCGCGCGACCCGCTCCGCGTCTGCCTCCGCGTCGGCGTGACCGACGATGACGCAAAGGCCTTTCCCGCGATCCACCTCTCGGGTCAGCTCGACGATCCTGTTGAGCGCGCGGTCGAAGGTGCGCACGCGCTCGAGAGGCGTCACGAGCCCGTCGCGGATGCACAGCACCGGCTTGACCTGGAGCACCGAGCCGAGGAGCGCGCTCGCGCGGCCGATGCGCCCGCCGCGGCGGAGGAACTCGAGCGTGGCGACGGAGAAGTACGTCTGCACGTGCTCGCGCATCTCGGTGACGCGCGCTGCGACCGACTCCGCGCCCCCGCCCCGCGACGCGACCTCGGTCGCCGCAAGCGTCAGCAGGCCCAGCGACATGGAGACGAGCTCCGAGTCGATGACGTGCACGCGTTTGGCGTCCGTCATCTCGGCTCCCTGCACGGCAGACGCGTACGTCCCGCTGAGCTTTTCCGAGATGTGGATGGAGACGATCTCCGCGTGATCATGGAGGAGCTGCGCGTAAGTTTCCGCGAATCGACCCGGTGAGGGCTGCGACGTGGTCGGGTGAGTCGTGGCGTTGGGGAGCCGGCGATAGAACTCCGACGGCCTGATCTCGACCCCGTCGAGCAACGACCGTCCCTCGAAGTTCAACGTCAACGGGACGACCGTGATACCGCGCGCCTTGACCAGCTGCGATGGAAGGTCCGCGGTCGAGTCGGTGACGATCGCGACCTTGCCGGTGGTCACTGCGGGATTTCGTCTTGCAGCGCATCAGTCTCGCGTCGGTGCCCGCGACGGCGGAAGAAGCGCTCCTCCACCGGCTTGAGCCCCAACAGCACGATGACCACCATCACCGTGACGAAGACCGCCACCCCGTAATAGCCGAACCCGACGGCCATCCCAAGAGAGGCTGCAACCCAGATGGAGGCCGCGGTGGTCAGTCCGCGGACCAGCTCTCCCTGGCGCAGGATGCTGCCCGCGCCGAGAAAGCCGACGCCGGTGACGATCTGGGCCGCGATGCGCGTCGGGTCGACGGTTTTCGGGAAGTCCGGAATGAGGCCGAGGCCTGTGAACATGCATGACCCGGCGCTGATCAAAGCCATGGTGCGCAGACCCGCCGGGTGGCCTCGGAACTCGCGCTCGGCGCCGATGAGGAGTCCGAGCACGAGGGCGATCAGGACGCGAAAGGCGAGTTCGAGCTCGCCGCTCAGTAGCGTGCGTCAGCCCCGGCCGGGGCGTCCTCCGGGCCTGTCCTGAGCGCCGGGCTCGTCTTTGGCGCCGGGCTCGTCGGGAAGCTCGGGGAGATCCAGGCTGTTGACGAAGTCGCGAAAGACCGCGAGGCGCTCCTCGTCGACGACGGTCTCGCCCTTGTCCTTGTCGCCGTCGATCTCGTCCGCCTCGGGAATGATGCCGGCGCTCTCCATCACCTCCGAGGCGACGAAGATCGGGCACTCGACGCGAACCGCGAGGGCGATCGCGTCTGACGGTCGGGCGTCGAAGTCGAGGTCGCGGCCGTTCTGCTTCACGTACAGGCGCGCGTAGAACACCTGGTCGGCGAGCCGGGTGACGACGATTCGCTTCACGCTGATGCCGAGGTCTCCGAAGGCGGTGGCCATCAAGTCGTGTGTGAGCGGCCTGCCGAGTGCGTTGCCCGAGATCTTGGTCGCGATGGCCTGAGCCTCGAAGGAACCGATCCAGATCGGGAGGTATCGGTCGGCCTCTTTCTCCTTGAGGATCACGAGGTGCTGAGCAGTCGGCATGTGGATGCGGATGCTGTCCACGGACACCTCGATGAGGTTTTTCATCCTCGGGTCCATTCTAGCCTTCGGTCCTCCAAGTCCCCGCTAATTGAACGCGCAGCGCCCCCTCAGGGTGTCGATCGGACGTACGTAGAATCCGAACGTGGCGAAGGGACGGCGCGGGCGGGTCATTCTGATCGACGCCCACAGCCTCATCTACCGGGCCTTTTTCGCCCTTCCGCCGATGAGCACCTCGGACGGGCGGGTCACGAATGCCGTCTACGGCTTCACGTCGATGCTGGCCATCGTGCTCGCCTCGCGTCCGGAGTACGCGATCGCCGCGTTCGACCTTGGCAAACCCACGTTTCGCTCCGAGGAGTTCAAGGAGTACAAGGCGGGCCGGCGCGCGATGCCCGAAGACCTGCGACCGCAGATGGACATGGTCCGCGAGGTGCTGGGGGCGTTCTCGATCCCGATCCACGGCGTCGAGGGCTTCGAGGCCGACGACGTGATAGGCACGCTCGCGCGCCTGGCCGAGGAGCGTGGACACGCCGTGACCATCGTCTCCGGCGACCTTGACTGCCTGCAGCTCGTCACCGAGTCGGTGGAGGCGCTCGTGCCGCGGCGCGGGATCACCGACACCTTCGTCTACGGCCCCGACCAGGTGCGACAGCGCTACGGCTTCGAACCGCCGCAGCTCGTCGACTTCAAAGCCCTGCGCGGCGACACCTCGGACAACATCCCGGGCGTTCCCGGGGTGGGCGACAAGACCGCGGCGAAGCTGATCCAGGACTTCGTGTCGGTCGAGGCGCTGCTGGAGCGGGTCGACGAGCTGCCCGAGGGCCGGCTGAAGACGTCCCTGAAGGCCAACACGGACAAGGTGCGCCTGGGCAAGCGGATGGTGACGATCGTCCGCGACGTGCCGGTCGAGCTCGAGCTCGAGAAGGCGCGATGGACGCGTTACGACTACGAGCACGCGCGGCGCGTGTTCGACCACCTGGAGTTCCGGCAGCTGCTGAGCCGCTTCCCGCCGCCGGACCAGGCGCCGGTCCAACCAAGCCTCACGTTCGAGCCAGCCCCGCGCTCTGCGGGCTTGAAGATCGTCGACGATCCCACCGAGGCGGCCGCGCTGCTGGACGGCTCGCAGGACGTCGGCGTCTTCGCGTTCACCGAGGGATCGGGCCGGGGCTGCCGGGTCTGCGGTCTCGGCGTGTCGATCGGGGCCAATACCTTCTATGTGTCGAAACCCGACGCGATGGACACGGTCGCGACCACGCTGTCGGGCCGCCCGATCTCGGGCCACGACGCGAAGGAGACCGAGCTGGCGCTGCGCTCGCTCGGCGGCGGCAAGCGCGACTGGGCGTTCAGCACCTTTCTCGCCGCCTATCTGCTCGGCGCCGGGTCGCGTGACCCAAGGCTGGAGGACCTGGCACGGGAGTTCCTCGAGACGGAGCTCGTGAGCACCGAGCAGCTGCTCGGATCGGGGCGCGCCGCGCGCAAGCCGTCGGCGATCGCCGAAGCGGAAGCCGCCGAGTATTCGGCGCGCCGTGCAGAGGCGATCCTCAACCTTCGCCCGCGGCTCGAGGCCGAGATGCAAAACCTGGGCGTCGACTACCTGTTTCACGAGATCGAGCTGCCGCTGGCGGGCGTGCTGGCAGACATGGAGACCGAGGGCGTCGCCATCGACGTGCCGTACCTCAAGCAGATGCAGGAGGAGCTGGGCGCGCAGCTGGCGGCGATTGAGACCGAGGTCGAGGAGGTCGCGGGCCAGAAGTTCAACCTCAACGCGCCGCAGCAGCTGGCGAAGGTGCTGTTCGAGGACCTGCGCCTGCCCGTGGGCAAGAGGACGAAGACCGGCTACTCGACCGACGCTGACACGCTCGAGACGCTGCGCGAGAAGCATCCGATCATCGGCCTGATCCTCGAGCACCGACAGCTCTCGAAGCTGAAGTCCACATACGTCGATGCGCTGCCGCAGATCGTGGATCCTTTGAGCGGGCGGGTGCACACGTCGTTCGGCCAGGCGAGCACCGCGACGGGCCGGCTCGCATCTTCCAACCCAAACCTCATGAACATCCCGATCCGCACCGAGCTCGGGCAGCGCATACGCCGCGCGTTCAAGGCGGGAAGGCCCGACCACGTGATGGTCTCCGCCGACTACTCGCAGATCGAGCTGCGCATCGCCGCTCACCTGAGCAGCGATCCGAGATTGATGGAAGCTTTTGCCGCCGGACAGGACATCCACACGGCGACGGCCGCGGCGGTGTTCAAGATCCCCATCGAGCAGGTGACCCCGGATCAGCGCCGGCTGGCCAAGGTCGCCAACTTCGGCTCGATCTACGGCCAGGGCGAGTACGGCCTGTCGCAGCAGCTCGGA
Source organism: Chloroflexota bacterium (assembly GCA_005879675.1). Taxonomy (GTDB): domain Bacteria; phylum Chloroflexota; class Dormibacteria; order Dormibacterales; family Dormibacteraceae; genus 40CM-4-65-16. Next base: position 2,861 of record VBJE01000169.1, on the reverse strand, counting down.
ATCACGGGCGACGTGGCACGCGAGTTCCTCGCGCAGTACTGGTCGACATACTCGCACCTGCGCGAGTACCTCGACGAGATCCGGCGCAAGGCGCGCGAGGATGGATTCGTCGTCAGCGCCACCGGCCGCCGGCGGGCTATCCCCGACCTCAGGTCGCCCAACTATCAGCTGCGCAGCGCGGCCGAGCGCATGGCGATCAACTTCCCGATGCAGTCGCTCGCCGCGGACATCATCAAGATCGCGATGGTGCGACTGCACCGCGAGATCGAGACCGACCAGATCGAAGGCCGGATGCTGCTGCAAGTGCACGACGAGCTGCTGTTCGAGGTGCCGCGCGCGGAGCTCGACCAGTTCGCGGAGAAGGTGCCGCGCATCATGACCGGTGCCTACGAGCTGGAGACCGGCATCGAGGTCGAGATGAAGGTCGGACCGAACTGGGCCGATATGAAAAAGCTCGCGGTCGTTCGTGCCTGAGCTTCCTGAAGTCGAGACCATCGTCGCCGACCTGCGGCCGCACCTCGTCGGTCGCACGATCGTGCGCTGCGAGCTGGCCTTTCCGACCATCGTCCGCCACCCCGAGCCGGAGGAGTTCGTCGACGCGGTGGCGGGGATGCGCATCGAGTCGATGGGGCGGCGGGGGAAATACATACTTGCTCGGCTGGCCCCATCCCGGCCCTTCGGGCCGGACTTCCCCACAAGTGGGGAAGAGCTTTTACTTGTGGTTCATCTGGGCATGACGGGCCAGCTGCGGCTGGTCGACGAGGTCACTCCACTCGCGAAGCACACGCACGCCGTGTTCTTCCTCGAGGACGGTCGCCAGCTGCGCTATCGGGACCCCCGACGCTTCGGCCGCCTGCTCGTCGGCACCCAGGAAGCGCTGCTCTCTGCCAGGAAGATGCCGCGCCTCGGCCCCGAGCCGATCGATCCCGACTTCGCCGCCGAGCAGCTCTATCGCCAGCTGCGGCGGAGGCGCGCGCCACTGAAGGCCGTGCTGCTCGACCAGAAGGCGATCGCGGGCGTGGGCAACATCTACGCCGACGAGTCGCTGCACCGCGCCCGCCTGCGTCCGACGCGGGTCGCGAGCACGGTGAGCAGGCAGTCCGCGCGGCGCCTGCACGAATCGCTGCGCGAATCGCTGGAGGTGGCCATCGCCAATCGCGGCAGCTCCGTGGACACGTATCGCGACGCGTGGGGCGAGGTCGGCGGACAGCAGGAGAAGCTGCTGGTCTACGGGCGCGCGGGCGAGCCGTGCTTCACATGCGGACGTCCGCTGAGCTCGGTGCGAATCGCCGGCCGGACAACTGTCTTCTGTCGCCGTTGCCAGCGTTAGCGCCACGCCTGTTCGGCATCGCCGGCCTCGGTGTCGTCTTCATCGCCCTGACCATCGCGATCACCATCGGCGTCTTCACCGACCTCGACCTCCAGGTCGCGCAGTCGATGCACGCCGTGCAGGAGCCATCGCTGCATCCTCTTTTCCAGGCCATCGCGGAGCTGGGCGGCTTCGAGCTGACGACCCTGCTGATGGTTGGCCTGGGCTACTACCTGTGGCGCACCGGCTTCAGTCTGTCAGACGGGCTCGGGTTGGTCGCCATCTTCATCGCCGCCCAGGCGTTCGAGCTGTTTTACAAGCTCAACCTCCACCACCCGCGGCCGCCTCTCGCGCTATCCGAGTCGGACGGTCCCAGCATCACCGAGGCGTTCTCGGGCAGCGGAGTGAGCTACAGCTTTCCGAGCGGCCACATGCTGCGCGCCGTCATCGTCTACGGCCTGCTCGCATTCGTGATCCGGCGCTTGTCGCCCTCGCCGCCAGCCCGCGCGCTCGCGGTGGCGGGCGCGATCGCGATCATCGTTGTTGTCGCCTTTGACCGGCTCTACCTCGACGTGCACTGGGAATCAGACGTGATCGGCGGCCTGCTCCTCGGCGCGATTGCGCTCCTGGCCGCGACCGTCTGGCTCGACCGGCCCACGAAACCCCAGAATTAGTCGGCTATGGGGGAAAGGGCTGTCCTGATCATGGTCACCACCGGAGCGCGCGATGACGCCGAAAGGCTGGGCGAGGGGCTGGTCGTCGAGCATCTCGCCGCGTGCTGCTCAGTCGTGCCGATGGTCCACTCGATCTACTACTGGGAGGGCAAGCTGAAGCGCGAGCACGAGGCCCTGCTCCTGGTCAAAACGCTGGAGTCCCAGGGACAGGCCGTCCAGGACTACGTCCGCGCCCACCACGAGTACGAGCTTCCGGAGATCCTCCAGGTCCCGATCGAGGGGGGCTCCGCCGGCTACATGAGCTGGCTCGAGAAGCAGGTAGCCAAACCGGCGAATTAGGCGTTAAGTAACTCGGGCCTGAGCACTTAGACTGCGGAAAAAGGAGGGCGGGTTGGCTACAGCCGTCACGGACCCGATCGAACCGAGCGGCCCCAAGCGCCGCCGTCGCCGCGCGCGCCGCGAGGCCGCGGCGGCCGCGATCGGAAACGGCGAGCACGCCGGCTCGAACGGCAACGGTGACGCTTCAGTAGCCGTCGTCGCCGCCCCCGACGGCGCCCCGGCGACGGCACTCGTCGTCGAGGTCCCGCCGGCGGAACCTCAGGCCGACGAGTTTCGCGACCTGCTCGGCCAGGCGGTTGGGCTCCGACTCGATGCCGTGTCACGCGAGTTCGGCGGTGGCGACGAGATGCACGTCGCCGCGTTGCGGAACGTCACGCTCGACGTCGGGCCGTGCGAGTTCGTGGCCATCGTGGGCCCGTCGGGTTGCGGCAAGAGCACGCTCCTGTCCCTTATGGGCGGCCTCGACCGCCCAACGTCGGGCCATGTCTATGGCGCGGGCCTGCCGCTGGGCGAGCTTCCCGACCGCGACCTCTCCGACT
>VBJE01000168.1 GCA_005879675.1 Chloroflexota bacterium | reverse complement strand
CCGCCCGGGGCTGATCCTCGCCGACGAGCCGACCGGCAGCCTTGACTCGGCCGCCGGTGAGGGGGTGCTCAAGCTCCTCGAGGACCTGAACCGTCGAGGCGCCACCGTGGTCCTGGTCACCCACGACCCCGAGGTCGCCCGCCACGCGCGCCGCGTGGTGCGCATGATCGATGGGCGCGCCATCGAGCTCGACGCCGGCAAGCCGACGGTGCGCAGCCAGGAGCCCGTCGACCCGGCCGCGCGCATGCA
>VBJE01000366.1 GCA_005879675.1 Chloroflexota bacterium | reverse complement strand
AGTGCAGCATGCGCTCGAGGATCTCCTCCTGGCGCGCCGTTCCGACGCGGCACGGCACGCACTGGCCACATGACTCGTCGCGAAAGAACCGCGCGATCCGAAGCAGGACCTGCTTCATGTCAGCGGTGTCGTCGAAGACGATGACGGCGCCCGACCCGAGCGTCGCCCCGATGGCGCGAGTGCCCTCGAAGCTCAGCGCCGCCGAGGAGGACCGCCGCCATCGTGCGGCCAGGGCGCAGGCCACCGGCGAGTTCGATCAGCTCACGCAGCGGCGTCCCCATCGGGACCTCGAACAGCCCCGGGTGGAGCACCTGGCCCGACACGCAGAAGAGCCTCGTGCCGGTCGACTCCTTCGTGCCCGTCGAGGCGAAAGCGCCGCCGCCCTCGAGCACGATGTCCAGGACGTTGACCAGCGTCTCGACGTTGTTGGGCAACGTCGGCTTGCCGAACAGACCGACCTGCACCGGGAACGGCGGCTTGTTCCGCGGCTCGCCGCGCTTGCCTTCGATGGAGTTGAACAGCGCCGTCTCCTCGCCGCATATATAGGCGCCGGCGCCACGCCGAACCTCGATCTCGAAATCAAGCAAGCCATGCTCGCGCGCCTGGGCGATCGCGTTCTCTAGACGTTGCCGTGCGAGCGGGTACTCGGCGCGCACGTAGACGAAGGCTTTGTCGCACCCGGTCGCGAACGCGGCGATGGCCATGCCTTCGACCAGCGCAAAGGGGTCGTTCTCCATCAGCACGCGGTCTTTGAATGTGCCCGGCTCCGACTCGTCCGCGTTGCAGACGAGGTAGTGAGGACGCACTGGCGCGTCGGCCACCGACTGCCACTTCCGACCCGTCGGAAAGGCAGCCCCGCCGCGACCGAGCAGCCTGGCCTCGGTGACCTCTCGAATGACAGCCTGGGGTCCCATCGACCGAGCACGCTCGAGGGCGGCAAAGCCGCCATTCTGCCGGTAGCTGTCGATGCTGTCGGGGTCGACAAGGCCGATGCGCCGGAGCAGCTTCGATTGCGGCCGCTGCGGTTGCTGATGGGTCGGAGTCTCATTGAGCCAGTCGCCGGTCGGGTCAAAGGGTGCGAGCTGCCGTGCCTCGTAGTCGGCGCCGGCACGCTCGACCAGCGCCGCCGGCGCCCGATCGCACAGGCCAAGACATGGCACGCGGATTGCTCCGTCGACCGGCGTTGCGCCGGCGACCATGCAAGCGATGTCGTCGCACACGTGAAGGGCAAGCGCGGCGCGAGGCTGCAGCGCGAACCGCGCGTAGAAGCTGACCACGCCGTACGCCTCCGCGGGCGGGATCGACAGTCGCCGGCACGCGTACTCCAGCGCGCCGCGGCTCACCCACCCGGCCCGGTCCTGGATGGCGTGCAGGACGGGGAGCAGCAGGTGTCGATGCGAACGTGTGGTGTGACCGCCGTGGACCACGCGGTGGTCGGCAGGCTCTGGCTGTCCAAGCAGCCCGTCGACCGCGGCCATCTCTTCGGCCGTCGCGGGACCCCCGGTCGTGCGGATGTCCACTAGGCCAGGGCTTTGTCCGCGATCTTGTCGATGCGGATCGCGCTGGCCTTGAACTCGGCCGTGCCCGACTTGGGGTCGGTCGCATCGATCGTCAGCACGTTGGTCGCGACCTGGTCGGGGAAGTGCAGGGTCATGAAGGCGAGGCCGGGGCGCAGCGACGGCTCCACCCGGATGTTCACCTCGACCGAGCCACGGCGCGAGCTGGCGCGCACGCACTCGCCATCGGCGACGCCGAGCCGCAGCGCGTCTTCGGGCGAGATCAGCAGCGCCTCTCCGCTGCGCAGCGGCGAGGTGTACTCGTTGGTCTGCACGCCGGTGTTGAACGAGTCGAGCCGGCGCCCGGTGGTCAAGCGGATGGGAAACTCTTCCGTCAGCCGGTCGACCGGCGGATCGTGCTCCACCGCGAAGAACGGGGCCGGCGGACCCTCGACCGGGTCCGACCACAGGC
>VBJE01000365.1 GCA_005879675.1 Chloroflexota bacterium | reverse complement strand
TTGACGATCACGGTCTCCAGGAGCCGGCGGTCCAGCGGCTCGAGGCCGATCTCGTCGACCTCCAGCATCGCAAGCGCGTGCCGGGTGATGTCGACGGTCGCCCGGCCGTCGCCGCGGACCTGGGCGTAGTCGCGGACGCGCCGCAGGAGGCGGTTCGCGATCCGAGGCGTGCCGCGAGCTCGGCGGGCGATCTCGGACACGGCGTCGACGTGGATCTCGATGTCGAGGATCCGAGCCGAGCGGCCCACGATCTTCTCGAGCTCCGCCTTGGTGTAGAAGTCGAGGCGGTAGACGGCGCCGAAGCGATCGCGGAGAGGGCCGCTGAGCAGACCCTGCCGCGTCGTGGCCCCGACGCAAGTGAAATGAGGCAGCGGCAGCGTGGCGGCGCTGGCCCCCACTCCCTTTCCCAGCACCGCGTCGAAACGAAACTCCTCGAGCGCGGGGTACAGCGACTCTTCGACCACAGTGTTGAGGCGATGGATCTCGTCGATGAAGAAGACATCGCGCGTGCTCAGGTTCAGGAGGATGGAACCGAGGGCTCCCTGGTGGTCGATCGCCGGGCCGGAGCTGACTTTGATGGCGACGCCGAGCTCGTTGGCGATGATGTGGGCGAGCGTCGTCTTGCCCAGGCCGGGCGGTCCGCACAGAAGCACGTGCTCCACGGGCTCGTCCCGGCGGCGCGCGGCCTCGAGCAGGATGCTCAGGTTGTCGCGCACCTGTTCCTGGCCGACGTACTCGCCGAGGAAGCGGGGACGGAGCGTGAGGTCGTACTGGTCGTCGTCGGAGCGCGAGTCGAGGACCTTGTCCTTGGTCATTGGCGACCGAGCGCTTTGAGCGCCGTGGCCAGGGCTTCCTGGGTGTCCGGAGAGGATTTCCAGTCCACCGATTCGATGCCTGAGCGCGCCTCCTGCGAAGAGAAGCCGAGGTTGCGCAGCGCGGCCTCGACCGCCTTCGGCACGGCTCCATCGCCGGCGGCGGCGGCCGCCCGAGGGACAGCATCCAGGGCCGCCACGGCGTCGAGCCGCGGCTTGATCTCGATGATCACCTTCGCCGCCGTGCGAGGTCCGACGCCGCTGGCCCGTCTGATCGGCGCCGCATCCTCGTTCATGATGGCGCGCTTCAGAACCTCGAGGCTTGCCGCGCTCAGGATGTTGAGCCCGACCTTCGGCCCCACGCCGTCGACCTGGATCAGCATCTCGAAAAGCTCCAGCTCTTCGACAGTGGCAAAGCCATAGAGCGCGAGCTGGTCCTCGCGCACCTGGGTGTGGATGTGGAGCTCGACCTCGCCACCCGGCGGCGGCAGCTGTTGCCGCGTCTGCGAGGCGACGGCGACGAGGTAGCCGACGCCACCAACGCCTGACGACGCCGGTGAGGTGTGCGATCACCTGGTGGCTGCCCTCGCGAACCTGCGGCTTCGCGCGTGGCACAGCGCGATCGCGATCGCGTCTCGCGCGTGGTCGTCGAGCCTGCCCTCGGGCAGCTTGACCTGGGCCGCCAGCATGCGGCCGATCTGCGACTTGTCAGCGTTTCCGTAACCCGTGAGGATCACTTTGACCTGGCTCGGCTTGTACTCGAACACGGGCACGCCGCACTCCTCGAGCACGTTGAGGATCGCGCCCCGCGCCTGCGCGACTCCGACGGCGCTGGTCGCGTTGCGGCCCATGAACAGCTCCTCGATCGAGGCTTCCGCCGGGGGGTTGCCGGCGATGATCGCACGCAGGTGATTGGTGATCGTCAGCAGCCGCGCGCCGTCGCGACCGGGAATGGTGACGACCGTGCTGCAGGCCAGCACCAGGTTGGGTTCGGCGAACAACGCAAAGCCGGTGCCCGCCAGGCCGGGGTCGACCCCGAGGATCAGCCCGTCGCGTGTACCTGACATCTGTCCATCAGGTTCTACACCTGTGCTGAGACGCGTTCAAGGACGTCGGTTGGGATGTCGAAGTTGGCGTAAACCTGCTGGACGTCGTCGTCCTCCTCCAGTGACTCCATGAGCCTGAGCACGGCCGCCGCCTTGTCCTCACCCACCGCGACGGTTTGCTTGGGCTGCATCGTGACCTCGGCGTTCTCGACCCTGACGCCGAGCGCTTCCACCGCACTCTTCACCCTTCCACCTGCACGTCGTCGGCGCCCGCCTCGATGGCGGCGAGCCCGACCTCTTCAGCGTCGGCCTTGCCCGCGTTCGCCGTGATCACGTCCTTGCGCTCGAACATCCAGCCCACTGCGTTGCTCTCGGCGAGGTTGCCTCCCTGCTTGGAAAATCGATGGCGGACCGAGGCGGACGTGCGGTTGCGATTGTCGGTGAGGGTGTCGACCATCACCGCCACGCCGGCGGGGCCATAGCCCTCGTACCGAACTTCCTCGAGCCTCTCCCCCGCCAGCTCGCCGGTGCCGCGCTTGATCGCGTTCTGGATGCGGTCGGTGGGCATGTTGATCTCGCGCGCCTTCTGCACGGCGAGGCGAAGGCGGAAGTTGCCGTCGGGGTTGCTGCCACCCTCTCGCGCCGCGATCGTGATCTCGCGGCTGGCCCGGGTGAACGCCTGGCCCCGCTTGGCGTCGACGATCGCCTTCTTGTGCTTGATGCCGGCC
>VBJE01000167.1:13161-13608 GCA_005879675.1 Chloroflexota bacterium | reverse complement strand
CGGGATAGATTTGAGTGGCTTTGTGGAAGAACCCCCTCAAGCCTTACGACCTGCTGTCGGAGGAGGCTGTCAACACCATCCACGAGCAGGCGATGACCATCCTCGAGGAGATCGGCGTCGACTTCCTCCACGAGCGCGCACGCGACCTCTTCCAGAAGGCGGGCATGAAGGTGGAGGAGAACCGCGTCCGATTCGAGCGCGACTTCGTCCTCGAGCAGGTCGCCAGGACCCCGGCGATGTTCGACCTCCAGGCCCGCAACAAGGCGCGGTCGGTCGTCCTCGGCGGCGACAACGTCGTCACCGCACCCGTCTACGGGCCGCCGTTCGTCACCGACCTCGAGCGCGGTCGCCGGGGCGCGACCATCGAGGACTTCACCAACTTCGACAAGCTCGCGCAGGCGGTCGACCAGATCCACTGCGCCGGCGGGACGACCGTGGAGCCCGAAG
>VBJE01000167.1:0-13118 GCA_005879675.1 Chloroflexota bacterium | reverse complement strand
TCCGCTGGACCGACAAGCCTTTCATGGGCAGCGTCATCTCGGACGAGAACGCGCGCGACACGATCGAGATGGCGGCGATCGCCTGCGGCGGCAGGGAGAGCATCGAGAAGACCCCGGCGGTGATCAGCCTGATCAACGTCAACAGCCCCCTGCGCTACGACGACCGCATGCTCGGAGCGCTGCTGGAGTACTCGGAGGCGGCGCAACCCGTGATCGTCACCCCTTTCCTCATGGCCGGGGCGATGTCGCCGATGGGGCTCGCGGGCACAGTCGCGCAGCAGACCGCGGAGGCCCTCGCGGGCATCGCCCTCGTGCAGCTCATCCGGCCGGGGACGCCGAGCGTGTATGGCTCGTTCCTGACCAATACCGATATGCAGTCCGGCAGCCCGGCCTTCGGCACGCCGGAGTCGGCGATGGGCATCCTCGCAAGCGCGCAGATGGCGCGCCGTTACAACCTGCCTTTTCGCGGCGGTGGCGCGCTCACGTCGTCGAAGTCGCCCGATGCGCAGGCCGCTTACGAGTCGATGATGTGCATGTGGCCGACGATCCTCGGCCGTGTCAATTTCGTGCTCCACGCGGCCGGATGGTTGGAAAGCGCGCTGCTGGCGTCCTACGAAAAGTTCGTGATCGACGTGGAGCAGCTGCGGATGTTCGAGTGGATCCTCGGCCACGGGATGCCCGTCGACGAGGAGGGGCTCGCCATGGACGCGCTGCACGAGGTTGGCCCGGGTGGTCACTTCCTCGGCGCCGAGCACACGATGCGGCACTACCGCACCGGCTTCTACCGCCCCTGGGTTTCGTCGACGGAGAACTTCGACCGCTGGCAGCGATTCGGCTCCCGCACGGCCGACGTGGTCGCGGCGGAGCGGTGGAAGCAGGTGCTGGCCGAGTACCCCGACCCGGGCATCGACCCCGGCGTGGACGAGCAGCTCCAGGAGTTCATCACCAGGCGCAAGGCGGAGATTGGCGAGTCCTGAGTCGCAGGCCCGCCTGCGGCTGGGTTACCTCCTGAGCAAGATCGCGTCGGGGGCGCCGGCGCCCGCGAGCGGGTCGGCCGCGGCGGCGGTGGTCGCGACCGCGGCCGCGCTCCTGCAGAAGGTCGCCATCCGCTCCCAGCGCTGGCCAGGGTCTGGCGCCACGCACTCGCGAGCCGAGGCGTTGCGCCTGCGCGCCGAAGAGCTGGTCGAGCTGGACTCGATTGCCTACCTGACCTTTGTCGACGCGGTCCGCTCGGGCAGCGAGGTCGAGGCCGCGCGCGCCAGGATCATCGAGGTGCCGCGGGAGATCGCGGCCGCCGCGGCCGAGGTGGCGGGCCTTGCCCGCGACCTCGAGGCCAACGGCAACAGGAACCTGAAGGCTGACGCGCAGGCCGCTGCGATCCTCGCCCGGGCGGCGGCCAGGACGGCCGAGATGCTGGTGCGGGTTAACGAGTCAGCTCGCCCGCGAGCCGCTCGAGGCCCCGCAGGTGATCGCGGTCGTGCGCCAGCGCGATCTCGAGGTAGCGATCGACAGTCACCTCCCCGTACCGCTCGTGACGACCGGTCAGCGCGGTCCGCTGATCGGCGTCAAGGGTCTTCACGTAGCCGATCAGCATCAGCCGCGTCGCCGTCCACTCGTCGAGCGCCTCGTCGAGGTGGATCCCGCTGAAGTCGGTTCCGTCGTTGGTGAAGAGGCCGAACGCCGGATGCTCACCACCGGCGATGGCGCGAACTCTCGGCACGTAGCAGTCGCGCTCCGTGGCCGCGAGGTGGGCCGCGATGTCGCGCAGGTCCCACGCGCCGACGCGGGCCGAAGGATCTTCGGCCGACACGCGCAGCATCGCGATGACCAGCTGCTGGCTGCTGAGCAGGTCGTCGAGCATGTCTTCGCTCATGCGGGGTTCAGGAGGCGCGAGCGGGGATTGGCCGCGGTCAGCTCCGCGACCAGGGCTTCGACGACCTCTTGCGGGCCACCGTCGCGCTCCTCGACCGGCCCCCACTTCCAGCCTTCCAGGTAGGCGTCCATGTCGGTCGATCCGTCCTTCATCGCGTAGGCGTCGATGGCAGCCTGGAAATAGTCGGGCAGCATTGACTTCGCCTGCGCCTCGCCGTCCCAGGCTTTCACCTGCGACGGAATGTGCTTCCAGTACATGACCTGGAACTTGCTCCTCCCCATTTCCTTATCGGGGTCCCCACGCCGAAGGCGTGGGGGGTGCGGCGTAGCCGACGGAGGGGCTGATGACTTCATGACTCTCAACCAAACAAGCAAGGCGTTCTTCCAGCTCACCCAGCCCGACGTCTTCGATCTCGAGGGGCAGCTCGAGGTACGCGGCGATCTCTCTCGCCTTCGCCGCGAGGCGCGGGTTCGGCACCTGCCTGAGGAACAGCACCGCCTCGTAGTTACCGAACAGCATCGATTTCAATTCCGGATGGCGGTCGAGGCCGAGGCCCCTGACCACGGCGCGGTCGAAGTTGCGCACCAGCCAGTCGGTCAGGAAAAAGGTGCCGGGCCGCTCGTCCGCTCGCTGCCGGAACCGTTCCTCGCCCGCGAACATCTCGTAGCAGTGCGGGCCGCGCAACCTCGCTGCGCCCACCTCCTCGAGCAGCGGTTCCAGCTTGCCGGTCATCCCGCAGTCGCCGTAGACGACCACCAGGCGGTCGTAGCGCGGCCGCAGCGCGTGCAGCTTCTCACGCAGCTCCTCGACGATCCGCGACGGATAGAGGTGCAGCAACGCCGAGACACCGTAGATGTCGACATCCCACCGCCGGCGCTCGACGATGTCCTTCACCTCGCGCCCGAGCGCGCCGCAGATGACCAGGGCCGTGCGGCTCATCCGATGGTCTCCAGCTGGGGGAACGCGAGGACCGAGATGAACGAGTCGTTGAAGTCGGATCGTCCCGACAGCTCCACGTACTCGATGCGCGATGGCAGCTCGAAGGCAACCTGGCGCTCGCGATACGAAAGGAGCGCGATCTTCGCGCCTTCGCCGGCGGAGTTGCCGACGGCGATGATCCGGTCGACGTCGACCGGAGGCACGAGCCCGATGATCTTGGCGCTCTCGGGGTTGAGGTAGGACCCGAACGAGCCACCGAGCAGCACCTGGTCCAGGTCCTCGTGCCGGACTCCGAGGATGTCCATCAGGATCTTGATCCCGGTCGCGATCGAGCCTTTGGCGAACTGCAGCTCGCGCACGTCGCGCTGCGTCAGGTAGACGCCGTCCGCGAGCAGAAAAGCACGGACCCCGTCGACGTCCATGAGGTGATCGGCCAGCGGGTGGTCGGGAACGTCGGCGCGGGACCTCATGCGCCCCGAGTGGTCGAGGAGTCCCACCAGCAGGAGCTGCGCCACCGCATCCACCAGGCCCGAGCCGCAGATCCCTTCTGCGGGCACGTCGCCGCCGATGACCTGCAGGTCCACGCGCTCACTGAGCTGCACCCCTTCGATGGCGCCGATCGTGGCGCGCATCCCGCACTTGATCTGGCTGCCTTCGAACGCCGGGCCCGCCGGCGCCGCGGTCGCCAGCGCGCGCTGGGCGCTGCCGAGCACGATCTCGCCGTTCGTGCCCACGTCCACGAACACGCGCAGCCGGTCCTCGCGCACGACGCCGGTGGCGAGCACGCCGGCGACGATGTCCGCCCCCACGTAAGCGCCGAGCGCCGGCAGCGTCTGGACGTAGCCGTGCGGGTGGATGCCCAGCCCGACCTCGCGCGCCTCGATCACCAGCTCGTTCATGAACGCCGGCGTGAAAGGCGACATCGACAATGGGCTGGGATCGACGCCCAGGAGGAGATGGAGCATCGTCACGTTGCCGACGACGACCGCCTCGTAGGTTTGCTCCGGCCTTACGCCGGTCTCCTGGTAGAGGTCGCCGAGGACCGAGTTCATGGTCCCGACCACGGCCTGCTGCAGCTCCTGGATCGCCTCGGGGCCGTTCATGCCGTGGCTGATGCGCGAGATCACATCCGCGCCGAACGGAGCCTGGCCGTTGAGAGTCGACAGGACGGAGGCCGCCATGCCGGTGCGCAGGTTCATCAGCGTGCCGACAAGGGTCGTCGTCCCGACGTCGAAGGCCACGCCGTAGCACTCGCCCGTCGTGTCGCCCGGTTCGACCGCCACCAGGTGCTCGCCCGCGAGGACAGCGGTGACCTTGAAGCCGGCCGCGCGAAAGACCTGCCTCCACGGTGAGGGCCTCGCGCAGTCGCGCGACGTCGCTTCGCTGGTCGTGCAGCGAGGGCTCTTCGAGCTCGAGGTAGACCTTGCGCACGTTGGGGTCGAGGATGACGAGCCGGCCGAGCCCCATCGTCGCCGCCTTGGGCACACGCAGCAGCTGCGGCACCTCGCACGTCATGTCCTCGTAGATGCGCGCCTGGCACGAGAGGCGCCACCCGTCCGTGATCTCCTGCGGCCGGAGTTGGCGATGGTCGGCGGTTTCCGCTTCGGTGAGGCCCGTGACCACGCGCACCTTGCACTTGCCGCATGTCCCGCGGCCGCCGCAGGTCGAGTCGATGGGCAGCCCGATCCAGTGGGCCGCGCTGAAGACGGTCGTGCCCGGCGGTACCCGCGTCGTCCGGTCGAACGGGAGATAGGTGACCTCGAGCTTGCGCGCGATCAAGACGGGACCCTGGCCGCCGCCTGCTCCGCGCGAAAGCCGGCGATCCACCTCATCGCGTACTCGTCGTGGCCAAGGAGCAGGTCGCCGGCGAGGATCGCGCGCCGGACCTGCGCCTCGAGTGGGTTGGTGATGGCGCACGTCAGACCCGCGTGCATGGCCAGGGGCAGGAACGCGGCGTTGACCGTCGCCCTGTCCGGCAGGCCGAACGACACGTTCGACGCGCCGCACGTCATGTTGTTGCCGAGCTCATCGCGGATCAGGCGCATCGTCTGCAGGGTGATCACGCCGCACGTGGGATCGGCGGCGACGGTCATCGCGATCGGGTCGATGATCACGTCTTCCTTCGGGATGCCATGGTCGGCCGCCCGCTCCACGATTCGGCGCGCCAGCTCCAGCCGTTCCTCCGGCACCATCGAGATCCCGTTCTCGTCGTTGGCCATGCCGATGACCGCGGCACCGTGCTTCTTGACGAGCGGCAGGATCCGCTCCATGCGGTCCTCCTCCGCCGTGACCGAGTTCACCAGCGCCTTGCCTTCGTAGGCGGAGAGCCCGGCCTCGAGCGCCTCGATGATCGACGAGTCGATGCAGATCGGCGCGTCACTGACCTCCATCACCGCCCTGATCGCCGCCACGAGCAGGGCCGGCTCGTCGATCGCCGGGATGCCGGCGTTGACGTCGACCATGTGGGCGCCGGCCTCGGTCTGCGCCCGGGCGTCAGCCCGCACACGGTCCATGACCCCTTCCTTCATCTCCGCGGCGAGGACCTTGCGCCCGGTCGGGTTGATGCGCTCGCCGATGATCACGAAGGGTCGGTCGATCGAGATCACGACCTCGCGACTGCGCGAGGAGAGACGGGTCTCCAAGGAGCTACCCCTTTCTCAGCGTCTCGTCGATCTTCATCACGGCCTGCTCGAGCGCCTGCGCGCCCGGAGTGCTGGCGCTTCGATCGCCGACCAGCTGCTTGGCCATCCGCGTCGCCATCGAGGCGTCGGGGGCGTAGCTGTCGGCGCCGACGTGCTTGGCGTACTCGAGCGTGACGGGGGCGCCCCCCACGGCGACATGCACCTTCTCGCGGAGACCCGCCTTGGTGAGGGCCTCGATGTTGGCCTTGAACATCGGCATCGTCGTGGTCAGGAACGCCGAGAAGCCGACCACGTCGGGCTTGTGCTCCTCGACCGCCGCGACGAATTTCTCGGGCGGTGTGTTCACCCCCAGGTCGAAGACCTCGAACCCGGCGCCCTCCAGCATGATCACGCAGAGGTTCTTGCCGATGTCGTGGATGTCGCCCTTGACGGTGCCGATGACGTAGCGGCCGACCGGCTGCGCGCCGGTCTCGGCGATCAGCGGCCGCAGGATCACCAGCGCGCCCTGCATCGCGCGCGCGGCGATCAGCATCTCGGGGACGAAGAAGTCGCCCTTCTCGAAGCGACGGCCGACTTCCTCGAGGGAGGGGATCAGGGCCTTGAACAGGATGTCCATCGGGCTCATGCCCAGGCCCAGCGCCTCTTCGGTGAGCGCTTTGACCTCGGGCGCGTGGCCGAACAACGTGTGCTCGAACAGGCCGGCGCGGATCTCCTCTTCGCGGCTCACCAGAGGGGATCGTACGTCGCCGCGTCGTTGCGCGCAACGGATAATGTTGCGCTATGAGCAACGACGTTGCCGTCCGATCGGTGGACCGCGCCGTGGCCATCCTCGACCTCCTGGCCCAGGGCGGCTCGCGCACGGGGGCCGAGGTCGCCCGCGAGCTCCGCGTCCACCGCTCCACGGCGCTCCGCCTTCTCGGCACGCTCGAGCGCCACGCCCTGGTCGAGCGCGACCAGCGCACCGCCCGCTACAGGCTGGGCCGGCGGCTTCCTCAGCTGGCGAGCGTGGTGACTGGCGAGTTCGACCTGCGCTACGTCGCGCGCCCGGTGTGCGAGCGCCTGGCGGTCGCGGTGGGCGAGACCGCCACCCTCGACGTCCTCATCGGCGACGTGATCGTGCCGATCGAGCAGGCGACCGCGTCCACGTCGGTCGTGGGCGTCAACTGGCTTGGGCGCCGAACGCCGGTGCACTGCACCGCGAGCGGCAAGGTGATCACTGCCTTTGCGCCTGACGCCGTGCGCGAACGGCTGCTGGCGCTGCCGCTCGACCGTGTGACCCCGCACACCATCATCGACCGCAAGAAGCTCGAGGCGCAGCTCGAGGCGGTGCGAACGGCCGGCGTCGCGGGCACCAACGAAGAGCTCGAGGTCGGGCTCGACGCGGTCGCGGCGCCGGTCTTCGGCGCGGACGGCGAGGTGCTGGCCGCCCTGGACGTTTCGGGGCCGTCGCACAGGCTCCGGGAGAGGCACGACCTGGACCGGCTCACGAAGGAGGGAGCCGCGGACCTGTCGCGGCGGCTCGGCTACCGACCGCGGCGGGCTGAAACCTAGGCGCCAGCCCGCCTTGACGCGGGCCTGACTGAAATCAACCGCACGTCTGAACTGTGTCCTTGCAACGTCGGCCGGGTAGGGCCATCATTCACGTGTTCCAAGGCCGTCTGCTGGGCGCCCGGCCCATTTTTAGAGGGGAAGACGAAGGATGAGATTGGGTAGTTTGACGCGCCACCTCGGCCTGGCCGTGGTGGCACTCGTCGTTGTTGCCGCCTGCGGCAGCACCTCGGGCGGCGGGACGACCGCCAACTGCGACGCCAAGTCGGCTAAATCCGTGAGCGACTGCGGCGGCATGGACGCGCTCGTGGCCGCGGCCAAGAAGGAAGGCAAGCTGAACGTGATCGCGCTGCCCCCGGACTGGGCGAACTACGGCGCCATCATCGCCGGCTTCAAGGCCAAGTACGGGATCGACGTCACCTCGGCCAACCCGAACGGGAGCAGCCAGGAAGAGGTCGACGCCATCAAGCAGCTCTCGGGCACCGGCCGCGCGCCGGACGTCGTCGACGTCGGCATGAAGGTCGCCCTCGCCAACACCGACCTCTTCGCGCCCTACAAGGTGAGCGGCTGGGCCGACATCCTGGGCGGGCAGAAGGAGTCGACCGGCCTGTGGGTACAGGACTACGGCGGCTTCATGGGCATCGGCTACGACTCGAGCAAGGTGCCGGCCGTCACGTCGGTCCAGGACCTTCTCAAGGCTGAGTACAAGAGCAAGGTCGCGCTCGCGGGCGACCCGACCAAGTCGAACCAGGCCCTCAACGGCGTGATCCTGGCGGCGGTCGCCAACGGAGGCTCGCTCGACGACGTGAGCAAGGGCGTCGACTTCTTCCACCAGCTCAAGCTGAAGGGCAACTACGTGCCGATCATCGGCACGGCGGCAACGGTCAAGGCCGGAACGACGCCAGTAGTCTTCGAGTGGGACTATCTGTCGACCTCGCACGGCAAGGACGTGTCGGGCTGGAAGATCTTCGTGCCCGAGAACGCAACCATCGGCGGCTACTACGCCCAGGCCATCAACAAGGACGCTCCGCACCCGGCCGCCGCGCGGCTGTGGGAGGAGTACCTGTACTCCGACGACGGGCAGAACCTCTGGCTCAAGGGCGGCGCGCGCCCGGTCCGCCAGGCCGCGATGGAGAAGTCCGGCAAGGTCGACGCCGCGGCCGCGGCCGCGCTGCCGAAGATCACCGGCAAGCCGCAGTTTCCGACGCAGGAGCAGCAGACCGCGGCCGGGGCGTATGTCGGCGCGAACTGGTCTAAGGCGGTTTCCTGACGGCAGCAGGTAGCGCGACTCTTAAGGCCGCCGGTCGCCCCCTCGCGGGCAGCCGGCGGCTGTCTCTTTCCTGGATCGGTCTGCTTCCGTTCTTCGCCTATGCGGCGGCGTTCCTGTTCCTGCCGACGCTGATCATCCTCGCCGGCTCCATCGCGGACAAGAACGGCAATCTGACGCTTGCGAACTTCGGCTTCAACGGCATCGCCCAGGAGTTCCTCGTAAGGGCGCTCCTGACCAGCCTTGGCATCTCTGCTGTGAGCGCGCTCATCGGCGCCGTGGCCGGCGCCCTCCTCGCCTACGCGGTGGCCAGCGGCGACCCACGTGGTGTCCTACGGCGCTCGGTCACCTCGGCGGCGGGCGTGCTCGCTCAGTTCGGCGGTGTGACGCTGACCTTCGCCTTCATCGCCACCATCGGCCCCGCCAGCTTCATCTACGAATCGATCAAGGATCGCGGCCTGGACATCTACGTCAACGGTGTGTGGCTGTACGAGTTGCCCGGGCTGATCCTGATCTACCTCTACTTCCAGATCCCGCTGATGGTGATCGTGTTCCTACCCGCCGTGGACGGGATCCGGCCGCAGTGGCGCGAGGCGACGGAGAGCCTCGGCGGCGGCACGTGGCACTACTGGCGCTACGTCGCGGGTCCGCTTCTCGCGCCCTCCTTCCTTGGCTGCACGCTGCTTCTCTTCGCGAACGCGTTCTCCGCCTACGCGACCGCGGCGGCCCTGATCACGCAGGGCGGCGTGATCCTCCCGCTGCAGATCGCGAACCTGCTGACGAGCGAAACGGGCCGCGCCCAACCCGGCCTCGCCAAAGCCCTGGCGCTGGCGATGATCCTGGTCGTGCTCCTCGTCATGACCCTGTACACGGTTCTCCAGCGAAGAACCTCCAACTGGCTGCGGTGACGAGATGAGCCGCCAACGAAGGAGAAGGCTGCAGCTCTTCCGGGCCGCGGTCTTCATCGTCATGGGTGCGTTCTTTCTCATCCCGATCGGGTCCATGTTCGAGTTCTCGACGCGCGGCAACTCGCTCACAGCGCCGCGCAACCTCGACGCCTGGCAGAACATCGTCAAGACGCCGGAGCTCGCCGATGCCATCACGGCGTCGCTGGAGCTCGCCGCGATCACGACCATCGCCATGCTGGTCCTGCTTCTGCCGACGTTGGTGTGGGTGCGTTTGCGATTCCCTGGCCTCAAACGCGTCATGGAGTTCATCTGCCTCATCCCGCTCACCGTGCCGGCGATCGCGCTGGTGGTGGGCATGGTGCCGATCTACCGCTGGCTCAACATCAACCTCAGCGATTCCATCCTCACGCTCGCCTTCGCGTACCTGATCCTCGTCCTGCCCTACGCGTTCCGGGCGCTGGACGCGGGCCTGTCCGCGATCGACCTGAAGACGCTGTCTGAGGCGGCCCGCAGTCTCGGCGCAGGCTGGGTGACGGTCATGCTCCGGGTCGTGGTGCCCAACATGTCGACGGCCATACTCAACGCGAGCCTGCTGGCGGTTGCGCTGGTGCTGGGCGAGTTCACATTCGCCAACCTCCTGGCCTACGAGAACCTGCAGGTGGCGATCAATTACGTCGGCCTGGTCGACGCAGGCACCTCCATCGCCGTCGCGGTGGCATCCCTGGTGTTCGCCTTCGCACTGCTCATGATCCTTTCGTTCTTCGGCCGCAGGCAGGCTCCCATGGCCAAGGCCGAAGAGGCGGATTTCCAGCTGTCGCAAACCGTCGGCCTGAGCGGCGGCTTGATCGGGAGGGCCAGATGACGACCAACGGAAGCACGGCGGAGCGCTCGGGCGTGGAGGTCCGGCTCGAGGATCTCGAGCGCAGGTACGGGACGACCACGGCGCTCGACGGATTGACGCTGACGCTCTCACCGGGCGAGCTCGTCGCGCTCCTCGGGCCGTCGGGGTGCGGCAAGACAACCGCTCTGAGGCTGCTGGCCGGACTCGAGGAGGCGGACAGCGGCCGCGTGATCATCGCCGGCAAGGACGTGACCAACGTCCCTGCCAACCGTCGCGACATCGGCATGGTGTTCCAGGCCTACTCGCTGTTCCCGCACATGACCGCGCGGCAGAACGTGGAGTTCGGCCTCCAGCTGCACGACGTCGACTCCGCCGAGCGACGCGAGCGTGCGCGCGAGGTGCTCGACCTGGTTGGCCTCGCGGCCCACGCGAACAAGTTCGCCCACCAGATGTCGGGCGGGCAGCAGCAGCGCGTCGCCCTGGCGAGGGCGCTCGCCATCCGGCCCAAGGTCCTTCTCCTCGACGAGCCCCTGTCCGCCCTCGACGCGAAGGTGCGCTCCAGGCTGCGGGACGAGATCAGGCGCGTCCAGCTCGAGGTCGGGATCACGACGCTGTTCGTGACTCACGACCAGGAGGAGGCGCTCGCCATCGCGGATCGGGTCGGCGTGATGCAGGCCGGGCGACTCGAGCAGCTGGGCCCGCCGACGGAGATCTACTCCCGCCCGGCGACCCCCTTCGTGGCCGAGTTCGTGGGCTTGACCAACCGCATGCAGGGCCAGGTCCGCGGCGGGTCCGTCGAGGTGCTCGGCGCCAGGCTGCCCCTCGTTGACCCACAGGTCGCTGACGGCCCGGCGATCGCGCTCGTCCGCCCCGAGGCGGTGTCGGTCACGAGCGACGGCGCCGCGCAGTCCGGTCCGCTGGTGGGGACGGTGATCGCGGTGGCCTTTCTCGGCGCGGTGAGCCGGGTCACGGTCGACCTCGACGGCACCCCCGTGCTGGCGCAGATGCCCACGTCCGCGGCCGCGGACATACCGGCGGGCACGCGCGTCCGGCTCACGCTGCGGCCCGACCCGGTGCTCATCCAGAGGGAGGAGGCGACCGCGGTCCCCGCGTGAGGTCGCGCGCGCGGGCGATCCTCAGCACCGAGAGGCGGCTGGTCGCGGGCGCGCAGGTGCGGGCCGGTGCGCGAGCCGGCTACCGCGGCGTCGGCGACGGGCCAGGCGAGCCGCATGTCGTCAGGGCAGACTTCATCGGGGCATCGGCCGGCGATGTCATACCAACGGGCGAGGCCATAGCCTGCATCGTCCACCTGACCGACCTCCACGTCACCGACGCTCAGTCCCCGGCGCGCTTTGAGTTCGTGAACCGGATGTGGGGCGACCCGCGCTTTCGCGAGCTCCTGACCATGCAGCGCCCGCACGAGACGCTGAACACGCACGCGATCGCGGCCATGGTCCGCACGATCAACAGCGTCCAGTCGGGCCCGCTCACGGGCGCGGCTCCGCAGGTCGTCGCCGTGACCGGCGACGGCATCGACAACACCCAGCACAACGAGCTCGCGAACCTCCTCGCCCTTCTCGGTGGCGGAACCGTGCGGCCGGACTCGGGCGCCCCCGGGTACGACGGCGTGCAGCGCGCCGACTGGGCAGGCGAGATCTTCTGGAAGCCAGACGGCCCCGAAGACGGCGACAGCTTCCAGGCCGGCCTGGGCTTCCCACGGCACCCGGGCCTGCTCGAGGAGGCGATGCAACCGTTCGAGTCCCAGGGCCTTGCCTTGCCGTGGCTGCGGTGCTGGGGGAACCACGAGGAGGTATGCCAGGGCGTGGGCGTGGTCACGCGGGAGCTGTCGCGACGGATGGCGGGCTCGCGCAAGCCGATCGCGATGCCGCCCGACATCGATCCCGACAGCGCGCTCGAGACCTTCGTCCAGGCCCCGGAGCGGTTCATGACCGACAGGTATCTCGAGGTCGCGGCCGACCCCGGCCGCCGGCCGATCGAGCGCCAGGACCTGCTGCCGGAGTCCTACTACGTGCACGACGCCGGGCCGGTGCGGTTCATCACCCTCGACACGGTCTGCGGGCGTGGAGGTGCCGACGGGAGCATCGACGCCACGCAGCTGCACTGGCTGGAGCGGCGGCTCGAGGAGGTCCACTCGAGGTTCCGCACCCGCGACGGCTCGGTCGTGCCGACGCGAAACGAAAACCGTTATGTGGTCGTGCTCTCGCACCATGGCTACGACTCGCTGTCGAACCCGCGCTGCGAGCAGCGAGCGGACGAGCTCCTCGAGCTGCTCCTTCGATTCGACAACGTCATCCTGTGGCTGAACGGCCACATCCACGGCAACCGGGTCGTCGGGCGCAAGGGCGCGCGCCACGGCCAGGGTTTCTGGGAGGTGACCACCGCGTCCCTGGTCGACTGGCCGTGCCAGGCGCGGCTGGTCGAGGTGTTCAGGACGGCCGCGGGCGCGCTGGCGATCGGCTGCACGATGCTCGACCACGACGGGGAGGGCCTGGCGGGATTGCACCGGGAGCTGGCGGCCAACGTGCCAGACAACGGCTTCGACTCCTGGAGGCCGGGCCGCCTTTCGGGGGATCCCCACGCCTTCGGCGCGGGGTCCCCAGTAGGAATCGGGAAGAGCCACCTCCCCATGAATGGGGAGGACATGTTGCGCAGAGCGCGACAGTGGCGTATAGTGCGACACCGCAGGTGGGCGTGGTGAAGCCGCTTCGCGCGCAGAACGGCGGCTCGCTCGCCGGCTACCTCCGCAGCCCCCGCTACGAGGTCCTGCCCACGGACGACGCCGCCGACCGGGTCGCGGCCTACGTGCCCAGGGACGTGACCATCACCGTCACCGCCTCACCACGCCGCGGCATGCCCGCGACCGTTCACCTCGCCGTGCGCCTGGCGAGCCTCGGCTACCACGCGGTCCCGCACCTGTCGGCGCGCATGATCCGCGATGCTGCCGAGCTCGGCCAGATCATCGACGCGCTCAAGGCTGCCGGCATCACCGAGGTCTTCGTCGTCGCCGGCGACGCGCGCGAACCGGCGGGCCGGTTCCCCGACTCGGTGTCGCTGCTCTCCGCGTTGCCCCCGGACCACG